>JAPULP010000072.1 GCA_027294815.1 Gemmatimonadota bacterium
GATGCTGCTCGACCCGAAAACAGGTGAGCCGACGCGCATTCGCCGGAAGCGAGACAAGGATGGCGTCCTGGAGCGGATCAGCGTGAAGTCGGGCCAGGCAATACCGAGAGCATAGTATGGCAGACAAAGAAGCGAAGCGGAAAAAGCAGCCCGACGGGGGCAACGGGAAATCGGCCGAGCCGGTGCCGGTGCCGCGGTTGCGCGAACGGTACGTCAACGTCGTGCGTCCGAAGCTGATCAAGGATTTCCAGCTGCGGAACATGCACCAGGCCCCGACGCTGACCAAGATCGTGCTGAACGTTGGGATGGGTGAAGCGCCGAAGAACGCCAAATTGCTGGATGCAGCCGTTGCCGAGCTGAAGGCGATTACCGGACAGCAGCCGGTGGTGACACGCGCGCGCAAGGCGATCTCGAACTTCTCGCTCCGCGCGGGCATGGCGATCGGCACGTCGGTCACGCTGCGACAGGTGAAGATGTGGGAGTTCCTGGACCGTTTCATCTCGCTCGCGGTGCCGCGTATTCGCGACTTCCGAGGGCTGCCGACACGGTCCTTCGACGGACGAGGCAATTACTCCGTCGGTATCAAAGAGCAAATGGTTTTTCCCGAGGTCGACTACGATAAGATCGAGAAGATTCACGGGATGGACATAACGTTCGTGACCTCAACCGTGCGGGACGACATGGCAAAAGCACTGCTCCGCGAACTGGGCATGCCTTTCCATGGCGAAACTCCCGTGGTCATCTGACGAAGAGGTGGTATGGCAAAGAAAAGCTTGATTGCGAAGGCAAGCCGAAAGCCGAAGTTCGGTGTCAGGGGTTACACGCGCTGTAATCGGTGTGGCCGGGTCCGCGGTTACCTTCAGAAATTTGGACTCTGCAGAATTTGTTTCAGAATGGCGGCCTTGCGAGGAGAAATCCCCGGTGTCCGCAAAGCGAGTTGGTAACGCCATATGAATGATCCCGTATCGGATATGTTGACACGAATTCGAAACGCCGGCCGAGCGGGACACCGGCGGATCGATATTCCGGTTTCGAAGTTCAAGACGGAAATAGCGCGCTTGCTGCGAGACAACCATTACATCCAGGATTACAAGGTGCTGGATGATGGCTTGCACGGAAGGCTGCGCCTGTACTTGAAGTATCACGGGGGCGCGCCCGTCATCCGGGAAATCCGCCGGATTTCGACGCCCGGGTTGCGGCGCTACGTCAAAGCCCGTGCGATCCCGCGAGTGAAGAACGGTTTGGGGATGGCCATCCTGTCCACTCCCCGTGGCGTCATGAGTGACCGCGAGGCTCGTCGGCAGCGTATCGGTGGCGAATACCTCGCCCAGGTCTGGTAGGAGGATCGATGTCACGTATCGGGAGGAAGCCGATAACGGTGCCGAGCGGCGTCAACGTCGACGTGAAGGACAACGTCGCGACCGTGAAAGGTCCCAAGGGGCAGTTGCAGCGCCGCCTCCCCGCAGACATGACCGTGTCGATCGACGAGGGCATCATCACGGTGACCCGCCCCTCGGACGTGGGCAAACACCGGGCGTTGCACGGCCTGACGCGCACCCTCATCAACAACATGGTCGAGGGAGTGACGAACGGCTTTACGAAATCGCTCGAGATCCGCGGCGTGGGGTACAAGGCCGAGTTGACGGCCAAAGGGGCGCGACTGATTGTGGGCTATTCGCATCCGGTCGACTACGAGGCTCCCGAAGGGATCGAGATATCGGTCGACGGCGCAATCGTGAAAATAGAGGGCATCGATAAAGAGAAGGTCGGGCAGGTGGCGGCTGAGATCCGACATGTCCGTCCACCCGAGCCCTACAAAGGAAAAGGCATCCGCTACGTGGGCGAGCACGTGCGGACCAAAGCCGGCAAGACTGGAGTCAAGGCATGAGGCCGATTCACAAGCCGAAGACGCGGAGCCAGCGGCGACGCCGCCGCCATCTCCGCGTCCGAAAGAAGGTCCATGGGACCGACCAGCGTCCGCGTTTGGCCGTTCATCGGTCGCTCAAGCACGTCTACGCGCAGCTCATTGACGATGTGAGTGGCCGGACACTTCTTGGTGTGAGCGACCAGGCAAAGGACGTCTCCGTCAAAGAGGGCGGCAAGGTGGCGGCGAGCTTCGCAGTCGGGAAGCTCGTGGCCGAACGAGCCGTAGCGGAGGGAATCAAGAAGGTGGTGTTCGATCGCGGGGGATATCCTTATCACGGGCGAGTAAAGGCCGTCGCTGACGGAGCCCGCAAAGGCGGATTGGAGTTCTAGGATGGCGCAGGAGAGACAACAGCGGGGAAACCGCCGCGAACGCCGCGGGGAACACCAGTCGGACCTGATCGAGAACGTGATCGCGATCAACCGCGTGGCCAAAGTCGTCAAAGGTGGGCGGCGCTTTTCGTTCAGCGCTCTCGTGGCTGTCGGTGACGGCGCAGGGAAGGTCGGCGTGGCCACGGGCAAAGCCAACGAGGTAGCCGAAGCGGTGCGCAAAGCGGTTGAGGGGGCACGGAAGGCGATGGAGGAGGTTCCGCGCGAAGGGACGACGGTGCCGCACGAGATCATCGGCCGTCACGGAGCCGGTCGTGTGTTGCTGAAACCCGCGTCGACGGGTACCGGCGTTATCGCCGGTGGCCCGGTGCGTGCTGTGTTGGAGTGCGCCGGCATCAGTGACATCCTCACCAAGTGTTTGGGCTCACACAATCCGGTCAACATGGTCAGCGCGACGATGCAGGGGCTCCGCAGTCTGATGACCCCCCAATCGGTGGCACGCCGGCTCGGAATCGAGGTGGCAGAGTTGGAGTACAAGCCGCGTCAACGCCGCGTTGAGGAGGTGGCGGATGCCGGCTAAGTCCACCGGAGGAAGTAAGAGCAAGACGACCAAGAAGACCGCGACCAAGAAGACGGCCAAGACCGCCACAAAGGCGACGGCGAAAAAGGCGACGACCAAGACCGCCACAAAGACCGCCACCAAGACGGCCAAGAAGAAGGCCACCGCGACCAAGACCGCGAAGCCGGCGGTTGCGACGCCGGCCGCTGCGAAGCCGGCCGTTGCGACCAAGGCTGCGTCAGCAAAGGCGGCGCCAACCAAGGTTCACGTGAAGCAGATTCGCTCGAGCATCGGCCGGCGTCGGGATTTTAGACGAACGTTGCGGGCGCTCGGACTCAAACACCATCAAGACGAAACTGTGGTAACGCGGAACGCCGCGATCGACGGGATGCTCACCAAGGTCAGCCATCTCATTCGTGTGACGCCTGAGGAGTAAACATGTCGGAAGAACAGCAATCGTTGGGGCTTCACAATTTGCCCGCTCCCCGGGGCGCGACCAGCACGCCGAAGCGCAAGGGTCGTGGACAGGGGTCCGGCTGGGGCAAGACCGCCGGCCGGGGACAAAACGGCCAGCGTTCACGAACCAGCGGCAATGTGCGGCCCGGGTTCGAGGGCGGACAGATGCCACTCATTCGGCGGGTGCCGAAGCGCGGGTTTTGGAACCGGTCGAGTAAGAAATACCAAGTCGTCAACGTGCGCAATTTGGACAAAGTAAAGGGCGATGACATCACGCCGGTGTCCTTGTTGGAAGTATCGCTCATCGCAAAACACAACCAGCCGGTCAAGATTCTCGGATTTGGGGAGCTCGAGCGTGCGGTCGCCGTGCGGGGCTGTGCAGTGTCCAAGAAGGCTCGTGAGAAGATCGAAGCAGCAGGCGGCCGGATAGAGGCATAAGAATGACCGGACCCCGCATTCCGAATCTGCTCGCCGTCCCCGAGCTGAAGGAAAAGCTCCTTTTTACGTTCCTGTGCCTGGTCATCTATCGGCTGGGTGCGCACATCGCCACGCCCGGGGTCAACGTCCAGGTCCTGGCGGACTTCATTCAGAATGCAGGAGCAAACACCTTCTTCGGCGTCTATGACATGTTCGTCGGAGGAGGTTTTTCACGAGCGACCGTGTTGGCCTTGGGCATCATGCCCTATATCTCCGCCTCGATCATGTTCCAGTTGGCTGGGGCGGTATTCCCGATAGTAGAGAAACTGCAGAAGGAAGAAGAAGGCCGGAAAAAGATCACGCAGTGGACCCG
>JAPULP010000073.1 GCA_027294815.1 Gemmatimonadota bacterium
TGTGAGCATGTAATCGACCCCGGCACGCTCTAGCGCTTCAACTACGCGTCTCAGTAGATCCTGTTGTGACACTTGTCGAGCCGGTCCAAGAGCAGCTGGTGGAACTCGTCTCGCGACAGTGAGGGAAACCGCCGGCGCAAGCCGTGGACGAAGAGCTGTCTAGCAAGATCAGACAATTCGAGTGCCTTCCGAAGACGCTGTTCGCTGGACATTCGACGAAGGGTCTCCAGATACACACGGTGGTTTGGGTAAGATTTTGGATTCATTTCCCCCTCGCCCCTACCTCCGGGTGTCCCGCAGCTCGGCGAGCGCTCGTTGTACCTCGGCCAATGCGTCACGCTGCGCAACGGTGGGCCCAAAGAACGAACCAGCCCGGAAGCCACGGCCGGTAACGCTTAACCACCGCATCTGCTGCCGGATGCGGCGCGGCCGAGCCCGCGTTTTAAGGCACCGGGCAAACTCGCAGCTACGGAACTCGACCCTCCAACGGCCACCCGTCCGCATCGAGCCCCATCCTTCTCATCAAATCCGCGAAGCGCGGGTCCCTACGCGCACGGTCCCAAAGCGGCATTCTAAAGAAATGCCACGCCAGCTGCGGCGCGCGTTCATCGAATGCGCGTTCGAGCCACAAGAACGTCCCGTCCATGTCCCCGATGGCAACGTGGATTTGGGCGAATGACCAGGGCAGCACGCGGACGCTATCTGCGGACGCGGTCACCTGCGCCAATAGTTCCCGCGCCCTGGCCTCGTCGCCTGTGGCACCGTACCACATGGCCTGAGAACCCAGGTCAAGACCCTCCGCGTGCGCTTGGCCTGCACCCCGGTCTCCGTTCGCTAGGTAAGCCAGCGACAAACCGATGTCCACATTAGGGTTGCCACTCAACTGGTTCGCCTGCCGGTAAGCCGCGATGGCCTCGCTGAATCGGCGCGCAGCGAACAGCCCCCGTCCGAGGTTGCCGTGGACGTTAGATGACAGCGGATCCAGCTCGAGGGCACGCCGCATCTCGGCGAGGCCGTCCTCGACCTGTCCGACGGTGATGAGGTATGAGGCATACCAAGCGTGCGCAATCGCATACTGCGGGCGCAGTTCCATAGCCCGCTCCAGACTCGCCGCCCCACCGGTCCAGTCCCAGTCGTAATGCCATTGGATAAGACCCAGAGACGCGTGTGCCTCGGCTAGCGTACTATCGAGCCGCAGGGCGGTAAGCGCAGCCTCGCGCGCCTTGGGATACGCGTCGTGTGGCAAGCCCCGTCCATACCACGGCAAGAAAGAATATGAATCGGCCAGGCCGCTATAGGCAATCGCGTAGCCCGAGTCCAGCTCTATGGCACGAGTGAAGTGCTCGATCGCCAGCTCGAGATCCGGGCCCGTTCGTTTTTGCCAGTGAAACCGCCCCAGGAGATATGCGTTTAATGCTTCCGTCTCTTCGGTTGGAGGGGCGAGTGCAGATGCTTCGTCGTCTCCAGCGAACCTCGCACTCAATGCGTCGGCCACCTGTCGCGCAACACTTCTCTGGATCTCGAAGACATTCGGAGCGGAGAATTCTTGATCGTATCGGTCCGCCCACACCTGGTCGCTCGTTGCGGGATCGATGAGGCTCACTGTAATGAGCACCCGGCCCCCGGCGCGACGCACGCTGCCGTCCACCACGTAGTCGGCGTCGAGAGTAGCGGCGATCTCGGCGTAACCCGCTTCGGCGCTGGTGTACTGTTTCGATGATCCGTGCGCAACGACTGAGAAATCCTCAACGCGTGCAAGCTGTGTGTTGATGTCCTGCGTAATCCCATCGCTGAAGTATTCATCTTCGGGATCGCCGGTGAGGTTCTCAAAGGAGATGACCGCCACTCGGATGCGGTCGCCGTCGGTGGCCATCGAGACCGTAGAGTCGCCGCGACCCGAAGCGATCCACCAGCCACCGGCGACCACCAACACCGCCGCGGCCACCGCGCCTATGAGGTTGCGTGGCACAGGCGCGCGGGCGGGCGCCGCAGGCAGCGTTCCGGTCGGAGTCATCCCGCCACTCGGTGTCGCCATTGCTTCCAACTGCGGCAGCATGGCTTCGGCGCTCTGCCACCGGTCTGCCGGCTTCTTCTCCAGACACTTCATGACCAACTGCTCGAGGGCGGGCGGCACTGCCTCCCGATGCTTCGTGACCGGTTCCGGCGTCTCCGTAACGTGCGCGCCCAGAATCGCCTGTGAGGTGTTGCCGGTAAACGGCGGCCGGCCGGCTAGCAACTCGTACGCCATCGCACCGATGGCATAGATGTCGGCTCGGTGGTCGATATGGTCCTCGGCGGCCGCCTGCTCGGGAGCCATATACGCCGGGGTGCCGAGCGCCACACCAGCAGTGGTCAACTGCTGCCGGCCGGTGGCTTCGCTAACCGCCTTCGCCACACCAAAGTCGGTGACCATGGCATGGCGACCGGAGAGCATGATGTTGTCGGGCTTGATGTCGCGGTGGACGACGCCGTGTTCGTGCGCGTGCGCCAACGCGTCTACCACCTCTTTGATGACTCGCACCGCTTCGTCGATGGGAAGCTCCCCCTCCTCAACCAGCTTCTCCCGCAAAGACTGCCCCTCCACGTACGGCATGACGTAATAAAGGAACCCGCCGGCCTCGCCGGAGTCGTGCAGCGGGAGGATGTGAGGATGCTGGAGGCGGGCTGCGACTTCGATCTCCCGCAGGAACCGCTCCGGTCCCAGCGTCGCGGCCAATTCGGGCCGCAGCACCTTTACCGCCACCTTGCGGTGGTGCTTGAGGTCCTCTGCGAGGTAGACCGTGGCCATTCCCCCCGAGCCAATCTCCCGCTCGATGGCGTACCGGTCCGCGAGGGCAGCGGCGAGGCGGTCGAGAACGTCGCTCATGGGCACTAAGATGGGGCCTGGAGTGCTAGTTCGGGAGGGGCCCGAAAAGACGGAAGGACGGAAGGACGGAAGGACGGAAAGACGGAAAGACGGAAGGACGGAAGGAGGGAAAGACGGAAGGACGGTAAGTGGGAAACTCGGAAAGAGCGTCTTTCAAGACACGTCGCGGCTCGGCAGATGTCGCCCAGAGCGACGTTAAGTAACGGCTGGGCTACGGTGGCCAAGCCCCGAACTCAGCGATACGTGGCGCTCGCGAGCGCGCGTTGTATCTCGGCCAACGCGTCTCGTTGCGCGACGGTGGGCCCAAAGTACGAACCACCCCGGAAGCCACGACCCGTGACGTTCAAACTCCGCATCTGCTGCCGGATGCGGCGCGCCAGATCCTCGGGCACCCCCACCCCACCGTCGTTGAGCATCACCTGAATCTCGTTCAGCGCGATGAGGTACCGCTCACGCATCCGATACTGACTGTCGGTGATGGGAAGCTCCGGATCTCCCCGAACGTGCATCGTTCTGGTCGATGTCGTTCCGCGAGCCTCGAGCGTCACAAGATAAAGACCTGGTGAAACCGATGCCGCGCGTGTTCCCAAAGTCCGCGGCACTTCCGAGGTGTCCAACGGTTCCCACATCTCTGATTCACCCGAGAAGTCCCACTGGAGATCCCACGTCACCCGATGAAACCCAGATGACGACGGCACCCCCATCTGTTGGACTTCTTTGCCGGCTTCGTTCCAAATTCTGATCGTCGCCGCTCCGCCTCCGTCGCCGAGACTATAGGTCAGGTACACGCCGTCCGGTGGGTTTTCACCGGCGTACTCGGCCTGACCGCGGTACGACGTGTCCTTCCAATAGTTCTTCAGCGTGCCCAACGGAATCGTGAACAGATGGGCGTCGGGCTCTCGGTTGGCCAGTTCGGTCAGCGGCTGTGTGTCATCCAAGATGTAAATGCTTCGTCCGTGCGTTCCGGCAACCAGGTCCTTATCCCGGGGATGGATCACGAGATCGTCGTAATGCGTCGTGGGGAAATTCGGCATCTTCACCCAACCGGCGCCGGCATCGAATGACACAAAGAGCGCGTGCTCCGTTCCCAGGAAGAGCACGTCGGGATTGTCCGGGTGTTCTATGATGACATTCGCCGAACCGGTGGGAAGGTTGTTCGTGATGTTCTGCCAGTTCTCGCCGAAGTCGGTAGTGCGGAAGACGTATGGATTGAAGTCACCGTCGCGGTGGGCGTCCAATGTTAGATACGCGACGCCCTCTCCCCGGAGTGAGCCGAGAACGCGACTCGGGTATGTTCCCCGAAGATTGCGAGGCAGGTTGCTGGAAACTTCGGTCCAACTCCGCCCCTGATCCCGCGAGACTTGAATGTTTCCGTCGTCCATCCCCACCCAGAGAACGGCTGGATTCAGTGGAGACTCCGCCAGCGTGACGGCCTCACCGTAACTGCTCGTGCCGTCGTTGGGAGAGATGTTCATGTCGGCGCCTTTCACGCCCATCAACTCCAACTCGTCACGATCCACCTGCTTTGAGAGATCTTTCGTCCGCTCCCAACTCTCTCCCCGGTCTCGTGAAATAAATAGTCGGTTGCCGGCGACGTACACCACGCGGGGATCGTGTCGTGACACGAGGCTCGGTGAGGTCCAGTCGAAACGGTAGTCCTCTCCCGGTGGAGGTTGTGGGCTGATCGAGAGCGCGTCTCCCGTCTCGGTGTCCAAGCGCGTGTAGCTGCCGCCGTTGGAGCTGCTATAGAGATACCGATGATTCTCGGGATCGACTTGCTGGTACATCCCATCGCCGAAGCCGATCTGGCGCCATTCGCCGTTGAGGATCCCCTCCCAGTGGCGAGTTTCAGACGGCCC
>JAPULP010000074.1 GCA_027294815.1 Gemmatimonadota bacterium
TATCTCAGTCCCAATGTGGCTGATCATCCTCTCAGACCAGCTACGCGTCGTCGCCTTGGTAGGCCGTTACCCCACCAACAAGCTGATACGCCGCGAGCCCCTCCCCCGGCGCGACCTTACGGCCGCTTTTACATCATCACCATGCGATGACGATGCGATACGCGGTATTACCCGGCCGTTGGGCCGGCTATCCCCCACCGAAGGGCAAGTTGCTCACGTGTTACGCACCCGTTCGCCACTAACATTGGAGAGCAAGCTCTCCTCCGTTCGTACGACTTGCATGTGTTAAGCACGCCGCCAGCGTTCGTCCTGAGCCAGGATCAAACTCTCCAAAAAGAATTCAATTAGCTCAAATCGAACCTATGTCCTGTCCGATTCACAAATTCGAAGTACTTCCCTCACGACAGACCTTCGCATCTGCCGCTCATAATGGGCCGCACTCTTACCTGTTTCTCCAACCGTCAATTTTCAAAGAGCATGCGCAAAAAAAAATCCAGCGCAGAACACGAATCTTAGAGGGAGTCCCAACCAGAGTCAAGGGCACGGAAAAGCTTGTGAGACGGGCACTTACGAGCCTTCGGAAGGCGAGACCGGCGAGCAGAGAGCCGGCCATACAAAAGCACGGAACCCCTTTATTGCCAACTAGTTACAGCTGGTCGAATCCACACCCGTGCCGCCACCGAAAAATACACACACCGGTAACCGCATACTACGCATGCAGTTGCTTTGGTCGTGACCGGCGTCGAGCCAGTCGCCATGTCTCCGGGATGAACAGGATGAGCAGGGTGTAGAACTCGAGACGGCCGAGTAACATCAAGACGCTCAACACGGCTTGTTCGACCGTACCGAGTCCTCCGTAGTTGCCTGCCGGACCCACGGCACCGAGCCCGGGACCGATACTCGACATCGCCGCGATCGCCGCGCTTGCTGAAGTAATGAAATCGTGCCCCAGCGCGGCCAGCAGCAGAGTCCCCACACCGTGCGTCCCGATGTACAGCGCAAATAACCCCACCACTTTGAGCAGGATGTCCGGACGCACCGGCGTTCGACCCAAGCGGGTGACGATGACTGCCTGAGGATGGAGCACTCGTTTGAACTCGCCCAAAGTGTGCTTTGCCAGCACGACAACCCGCACGACCTTGAAACCACCCCCCGTCGAGCCACCCATGGCTCCCATGAACATTAAGCCGATGAGAAGGACCTGGCAGACCACGGGCCACGCCGCAAAGTCCGCCGTCGTAAACCCCGTCGTACTGACGATCGCGGTGACGTTGAAGAAGGCATCCCGAAGGTCGGTGTGCAGTCCCGAACCGACGTCCTTCGACGCGATGAGCGCCACGAAACAAAAGAGCGAAGCCAACACCGCGACGCCGGCATACACGCGCCACTCGGCGTCGCCAAACCACGCCCGACCCCTCCCGGTCAGCATTCGGTAATGCAAGGCGAAGTTCGTCCCGGCGATCAACATGAACAGCGTGGTCACCCACTGGATGGATGGAGAGTACGCAGCGAAAGACGAGGTGCGCGTGGAAAACCCTCCAGTGGCCAGGGCTGATAGAGCATGGTTCACCGCGTCGAACGCGGGCATGCCCAATGCCAAATAAATCAGGAACAGCGCTCCTGTAAGGCCAGCGTACACGCCCCATAACAACCGAGCCGTGGATGCGATTCGGGGCGTGAGTCGGTCCGTGGAAATCCCGGGAGCTTCGGCGTGAAACAACTGGGCGCCGCCGACACCTATGAAGGGGAGGATCGCGACGCCCAACACGATGATCCCCATCCCACCGAGCCAGTGCGAAATACTACGCCACAGCAGTATCGAGTGCGGTAGGTCTTCGACGACCGGGAAGATCGTCGCGCCGGTGGTGGTGAACCCCGAGACCGATTCGAAGAAGGCTCCCACGACGTGTGGCGCGACACCAGTGAGCATGAACGGCAGACTCCCCACCGTCACGAGCGCCAACCACCCTAAGCCCACCACGACGAGTCCCGTCCGCCGGTCGATGTTGATGTGGCGGGGCGTCCCAAACCACAGTACGAGGCCCGCCACTGCCGTCACGCCGGCCGCGATGAGCCATCCACCAAGATCCCCCTCACCGATGGAAAGAATGACCGACGGTACCATTGCAAGGGAGGTCCACAGCAAGAGCACGCCGATCACCCTCAAGACAGCCAGAATGTTCATCGCCAGCAGACTCGCTGGCTCAACTAGAGGTGTCAAGGGACGCGAGTCCGGACCTCGACATCCGCCGCGTTTCGATGTAGCTACAGGGATTCCGGAGGTCGTCGCTCAGAACATGAAAGCTCTCGCTTCGTGGCCGCACGTCGCGATCACGGCACTGGCCATGGTCGTCGTATTCACGTGGGTAGACCTCACGCCCCGAGTAGAAGCCGAGTTCTTTTTCTCGCGGGACGACCCCCAGTACGTCGCATCCGCCGCAATTGCCGACCAATTCCCGACCGGCCAGCAGCTCATTGTCCGCGCCGCCGCGACCGACATAACCGCCGCCGACTACCGCACCCGCGTGGCGGATCTGGCCGACGCAATGTTGGATCTCGACGGTGTGACGGCGGTCAACAGCATTGCGAACCGCAACGCGTTCGACAGTCCACTGTGGGGACGGGTCCTCATCGCTCCGGACGAGCGGGCGACCAATCTGCTCGTCGATGTACAGCCCGATGCGAGTAACGGCAGTGCGTTCATCTCAGAGATCGAAAACGTCACGGCCCAATTCGACAGCCCGGACTTCGAGCTTGTCGTCTCGGGTGTTCCCTACGTCATCGAACTCATCCGGCGCAACCTATCTCGCGACCTCACGGTGTTCAGTTCGGTGGCAATCGTCGTGTTCGCAACGATCGTCGCCATCGTGTACCGCGCTGCACCGATCGTACTGGGCACACTCACCGCCTGCCTCGGTGCGTCGTCACTCACCCTGATCATCACACAACTGGTCGGCGGCTCGATCGGACTGTTGACTGCAAACATCGCCACGATCGTTTTTGTGCTGACGTTGTCGCATATCGTGTTTCTGACCTCCAATTGGAAGCAATGCCGCGCGGACGGGGAGAGCAGCGACGATCCGGTCAAGCGCGCCGTCGCCATGACGGTACCCGCGTCGTTCTGGTGCATGCTCACCACGCTCCTCGGATTCGCCAGCCTGTTTCTCGCATCGGCCAAACCGCTCCGCCAACTCGGCTTGGCGGGCACCATCGGAACGGCAACCGCTATCGCCATTGCGTACACGCTCTTTCCCCCGTTCTTGAAACTCGCTTCTCATCGACCGGCGGCTGACCGGCAACGAATCGCCTCCTCGCCGTTCAAACAACTAGATGGAGCGCGGTATGTAGCGGGATTCCTGATATTGGCGGTCGTTGCGGCGTTCGGCGTGCTGCGTGTGGACACCGACCCCGACTTGCTTTCGTACTTCGCCCAGGGAGACCCCCTCCGAGCAGGGCTGGAAGCGGTAGACCGAGACGGCGGGAGTAGCCCTCTCAACATCGTGGTGCAAAATGCCACGGGCGAACGAATAGACAACGGCGACACGGTAGACCGCATGTGGGACCTGCATCTCGCCCTCGAAAACGATTCCGCGGTCGGTAGCGTCGTTTCCCCTGCCCTGATCTTGGCCGAGGCACGCACTGCACCGTTCGTCGGACGACTGCCCCCCGCACAATTGTTGGACCTGTTGCAGGTCACCCCGCTGAGAGCGACGATAGCGGCATACATTCAGGCCGATCGACAGCAAGGTTTGTACTCCTTGCGAATGCACGAGGCCGGCAGGTCGGAGACGCGCGATGCCGTTGTCGATCGAATTGTCAGCCTAGTGCGCGCCCGGCAGTTGGAGCCAGTGCTCGTGGGCGGTCTATACGAACAGCAAGGGCAACTAGGGAAACTGATCGCATCGAGCCTGCGTCTGGGCCTGGGCGGGTTGATAGCGCTATTTCTCGGTATCGCGTTTTACGTGTCACGCGACCTGCGCGTGACGGCCGCGAGGGTGTTTAGCTTGGCCGGCATTCCACTGATCGTGCTGGGCGCCTTCGGCTATCTCGGCAGACCCATCGACATCATCTCATCCCCCGCCGCCAATGTCGCGTTGGCGATGGGCGTCGATTCGATGATCCACCTCATGATGCGCGCGCGACGGCGGCGTGCGGCGGGATCCAACCGCCGCGAAGCGTGGATGGCGGCACGAGACGAACTCTGGCAACCCATCGTCGGTGCGGCGCTCATCATTTCGGCCGGTTTCGGAATCTTTTCCCTGTCCACGTTTCCGCCGACGCAAAAATTCGGGCTGGCCGTAATCCTCGGCACCGTGGCCGCGGCCACAACGGCGTTGCTGGTGTTACCGCAAGCAGCCGCAGGGCGGCTACGGTCGGACAGAGCCGCCGTTGACGCTAAAGCCTTGGAAGTCGCGGATCCCCCAACCTCACCCCGGTAGAGCGGACCCCGGGCGCGAGCCCGGGGTTACGAGCAAGGTCCCCGCCGGGCCGCCTGCCGTGAGAAAAGCATCTGGCGTAATGGACTACGGTGCTGTAACTTGGTGTCGGCTACCATCTTAGCGACTCGGACGGGAGTTGGGCTTCCCTGATGTTCCCGGGTCGGTTTGGCGAGAGGGTGGTCACGTTCGCGCCCCTGGCCAGAACCCTTAGAGAAGGAGGTGATCAATTGTCTAGTCCATGTACCAGCTGCAACCTGGAAAGGGCAAGCGATCGCCGCACCGGTAACTAACCGGACCGAATCGCGAAGAAGCAGTCCGCGCCGTTAGGTCTCGCTGTAGCGTCGTACCAGGTTGCGGAAGGTCTGAAACGCCGCCAGTCATTCGGTACTGGCGGCGTTTCCCTTTTTAAAAGGAGCAGGGAGCTCCCTGCTCCCTTATGTGGGTCGCAGCAGCAACTCCACATCCCCCATCCCGTCCATCAACCGATCGATCCGATCGCCGACATCGGCGGCGGCCGAGAGGTCGGTGGTGAACCGTTCGACGGTGCCGGCTCCGGTGGTGAGGCGAAGCAATCCCAGTCGTATCGTCTCTAACGACGCCACGGCTTCGGCGAGATGCTGCTCGGTTCTTTCGCGCACTTCCTGGAGGTCGGGTGGGACATCACTGCCCGCCGTGCGCGCAGCGGCGTGGGCATCGTTGAGCATTTCAAGGGTCTGGCGCAACCGCTGCGCGTCCGACTCCAACTGGCGCGCCACAGAAGGCACGTCGCCCAAATCCGCCC
>JAPULP010000075.1 GCA_027294815.1 Gemmatimonadota bacterium
GTAACCCCAGGGCCGGGTGGCGTGTTTTTCGGGCTGTCTGGGCGCGCGGGCCCCCGTGCCCCGGGGCACCGTGCCCCTTGGCCCTGTGACCCCGTGCCCCCGTGCACCGTGGCCCTGTGCCCCTGTGCCCCCGTGCCCCTGCCCCATACAGCCCCCCGCCTCCCCTCCCCCTACGCCCCCACCGCCCATTCCCTCTCCTCTTCCTCCACTATGCCGCCAAATCGGCGCTCACGGGCGCGGAAGTCGGCTAGCGCGGTCGCGAGATCGTCGCGGCGGAAATCCGGCCAGTGCGTTTGCGCGAAATACAATTCAGTGTACGCCAGTTCCCACAACAGAAAGTCCGAGAGCCGGCGCTCGCCGGCCGTACGGATCAAGAGATCGGGCATGGGGACGCCGCCCGTGACGGCCTGGGTGAGGAGTTCTTCGGTCATCTGTTCCGGTGCCAACTCGCCAGCCCGAACACGTTGTCCGAGCTCACGTGTCGCCCGGGCAACTTCGGCACGGGCACTGTAATCAATCGCCAGCCGGAGATGCAGTTTGGTGCCACTGGCTGTCTCGCGTTCGAGTTGCTGCAATGCGTGCAGTGCCGGGGTGGGAATGCGGTCGCGCCGGCCGATGGCCGTGACCCGGACGCCGCGGCTGATGAGCTCATTGCGTTCGGACACGCAATAGCGCTTGAGAAGCCAAAAGAGCCGCCCCACCTCCATGCGGGGCCGTTTCCAATTGTCGGCCGAGAACGCATACAACGTCAAAACGCTCACGCCGAGATCGGGGGCCGCACGGACGATGCGGCGAACGCTTTCCACGCCCTCCACGTGCCCACGCCACCTTGGCTTGCCTTGGGATCGCGCCCAACGACCATTTCCGTCCATGATGATGGCAACGTGCAATCCGGTCATTCTCGCTCCAGTGCGTCGCGCGTAGCGCTGAGTATCGATTCCATCTGTTGTAGATAGGTGTCGAGCGCGCGTCGACCCTTGGCGGTGAGACGATATTCGGTTCGCGGCTTCCGATCCTCGAATCCTTTCGTGACCTTGATGTATCCCGCCTCCTCGAGCTTGCGGGCGTGGACGCTCAAGTTCCCGTCGGTGGTTTTGAGGACCGCCTTCAACTCGGCGAATGTCTGCCGGTCGTTTGCCGCCAGCGCAGACACGATGCCGAGTCGTCGGCGTTCGTGAATGATCTGGTCGAGATTGTTGATAACTGGTTCAGCCGCCATGTCGCTGCACGATGTAGAATCCAAACGCGACGTGGGTGCCGCCAAATCCCACGGCCAAGAGAACGAGTCCAAGGTCGGACTGAAGCAACGCGAGTGCTCCCAACGCCAGCATGGTCAAACCCATCCACCGGACCGCTCCGACGGAAAAGGTGCCCCCGGCGGTCACGCCGGCCCCATACAACGCCAGCCAAGTCCCGGGGAGCAGGTGAGGCGTCCCCTGCGCCGTGAGCGCCAGCGTCAAGAACGCACCGGCCGCCAGTGCCGGGGCCAATCCCCACACCATCTTGCGGAACGAGCCGGTCCACAACGGCACCTCGAGCCGCTTCGCCTTCGCGGAATTGGCGACCGCAGACATCGCAAGGGCGACGAGCGCTGCCGGAATCCAGACCACCAGGAGCGCTGGCGTACCGGCCGCCCAGGCGAGCCATGACGCGATGAGTCCAATGGCTCCGATGGCGATCATCCCCCAACCGGACACCGCCGTGTAGGTGGACGCGGATTCCATCGTTTGACGGATATATGCGAGCGTCTCTTCAGCCTGTTCGCGGGCGGGATGAGTCGGGATGGACACGGCCTCTCTCCTTGGATGGTACAAAGAACTTTGTATTATAAAGTAAAATGGAATGGGATCCCCGCAAGGGCCTGCGGTTCCGGCGGTTTGGGGGGGGGATGGGGCTTGCTGGGGCACATCCCAGGGTTTTGGTGGTAATCAAGGCCTTGAACGAGCGGAAACACGGTTATAAGATCCTCCCGTCTCAGGCCAGGTGATTTATGTCATTCCTGTCAGTTCAGGGCGTTTCAAAGGAGTTTCACGGCATCGTGGCGGTGGAGGGCGTGTCGTTCGATATCGGGCGTGGCCAGGTGGTGGGGTTCCTCGGACCGAATGGGGCGGGGAAATCGACCACGATGCGCATGATCACGCAGTTTTACGATCCCGATCAGGGCGAGATTCTCTTGGACGGGGTGGTGTTGGGCGACGATCCGTTGGCCGCCAAGCGGCGCATCGGGTATCTACCGGAAAACAATCCTCTCTACAGCGAGATGCTCGTCTTCGATTATCTCACCTTCATCGCCCAGTTACGGGAGATTGCGGACCCGGGTCGGGCCATCGACGAGGCGGTAGGCGCAACGGGCATCCAAGACGTGTATTATCGGCCGATCGGGGAGCTCTCGAAGGGATTCCGTCAGCGAGTGGGCCTCGCCCAGGCAATTCTCCACCGGCCCGACTTACTGGTGCTCGACGAGCCGACAGAGGGCCTCGATCCGAGCCAGCGGTTGGAGATCCGCCGGTTGATTGGTCACCTGGGGCAGGATCGCACGGTGCTGTTGTCCACCCACGTGTTGTCCGAGGTGCGCGACACCTGTTCGCGTCTCCTTATCATTAATAAGGGGAAGATGATTGCCGACGGTTCGGTGGCCGAGCTAACGGCCCAGGCCAGCGGCAGAGTGCACGTACTGGTCGAGATTGCGGGTGACGGTGTGTCAACGGGCATCGCGGGGCTGGCCGGCGTCGTCGAGGTGGTGCAGCGTGAGGCGTCGGGAGACAACCGGACCGCTCTGCGAGTTGCGGCTGACGGGGGAACGGACGTGCGGCCCGACATCTTCGGCCTGGCGCGGGATCGCGGTTGGATGCTCTACGAGTTGCATCACGAGGCGAGGAGTCTCGAGGATCTCTTCTTCCAATTGACCGAAGACACCCCCGACGGGGTGGGGGTGGTAACCGAAGAACCTCAACAAGCGGGCGAAGCACAGTGAATGCGATATTGACCGTTGCGCGCCGCGAGTTGAAGGCGCTGTTCGATCAACCAACCGGGTACATCTTGCTGATCGTCTTTCTTGCGATCAACGATTTTCTATTTTTCCGGCAAGCCTATTTATTCCGCGTGGCTTCGCTGCGTCCGATGCTCGATTTGCTGCCGTGGCTGTTTTTGTTTTTCGTTCCGGCGGTTACGATGCGCTCGTTCGCGGAAGACATCCGCACGGGCACCATCGAAGTCGTTCTGGCGCAGCCGCTCACCGAGTTGCAACTGTTGATCGGAAAGTATCTGGGGCAGTTGCTGTTCGTGTGGTTTGCGCTGGCGTTGACATTGCCGATTCCCCTGGGACTGTCGTTGGGTGCCGATCTGCATGCGGGTGTCATCATTGCCCAATACGTCGGCGCGGGTCTGCTGGCCGCGGCGTTCACCGCGGTCGGTGTGTGGACCTCGAATCTCACGCGCAATCAAATCACGGCCTTCGTCATCGGTGTGGCGGTGATGTTCATGTTGATTCTGATCAGCCTCGATCCGGCGCTGGTCGGTCTGCCACCGGCGCTCAACGCCATGGTGGGACGGTTGGGTGTGATCTCGCACTTTCGCGATATCGGGCGCGGCGTGATCGACCTGCGGGATGCGGTGTACTTCGTCACGCTCAGCGGCATCTTCCTCTCGCTGGCATATTTCGCGTTGATGGGACTGAGGCTGAGCCACAAAGGCGAGCCTCGGCGTCGCCTACGCATGGCGACGGTGCTAGTCGTCGCGGGCCTGGTGATTGTCAACTTGTTCGGACGGCACATACGGGGCCGACTGGATCTCACGCCGGGACGGGCGTACACGCTCTCCTCCGCCACCCGTGACCTGCTCCGCGATCTCGATGACATCGTGACGATGAAGTTCTTCGCATCCGACGAATTGCCGCCCGCAGTTGCGATGATACGACGCGACCTCGACGACCTGATGCGCGACTACCGGAACGCGGGCAACGGGATGTTGCGGGTGATCGTTCGGGATCCCGCTGATGATTCGACCGCCCTCGACGATGCCAGGTCGCTCGGTGTCCCGCCGGTGCAGTTCAATGTGGTGGGCGAATCCGAACTGATTGTGCGCGAGGGCTACCTGGGCATTGCCATCCAGTACGCCGATCAGACGGAGATCATTCCGTTCATTCAGCGCACGGACAACCTCGAATATCGACTGTCGTCGTTCATTCGCGGCATGACACTGAAGGACCGGCCGAAAGTTGCAGTCTACACGGCGCCCACGGCTCAGCCGGGTGCGGCGGAGCGGACGTTCAATGCGTTCCTTAACAACCTGCAGCAAACCTACGATGTCGTAACGCTCAACCTGCCGGCGGACAGCCAACCGGCCGACGACGTCGACGTCCTCGTTCTCATTGGGGCACCGGATGCCCTCCCGGCGGATCAGATGGATCGCCTCCGCGGATTTCTCGATCGTGGGGGAAGCGCGTTCGTGATGGCCGACGGCATGGCCCGTCCGGGCCAGCAGGAGTTCGTTCTGCCGCAGGATGTTTTGTGGAACGACTTGCTGGAGCCGTATGGAGTGGTGGTCGAATCCAAAATGGTGTTCGACATTTTTTCCAACGAGCAGATCCGACTTGACACACAGTTCGGCATCCCGATGATCGCACCCTACCCGTTGTGGATTCGGGCGCTCAGCACCCGAAGCGCAGCGATCAACGCGGACCTGGATGGGGTGTTCATGGCCTGGGCCAGCTCGCTCGATACGTCGTCGGCGACTCCGGGTACGGTGACACCACTTTTTATGACCTCTGAGGGGGCAGGGGTGGATAGCCTCATGTCGATGCTCGCCCCGCGACGTCGATTTCCCCGAACGGGACTCGGTGTACGGCTGCTCGCCGTCATGGTGAATCCCGCGGCCGTGGACGAGTTTGATGGCCCCAGCGGGCGGGTCGTGGTTGTCGGGAACTCGGACCTGCTGCAGGATCGGTTTCTCCAAACCAATGCCACGAATCTGGCGTTCGGTCTCAACGCGGTGGATTGGTTGGCGCAAGATGATGCGCTGATCAGCATCCGCGCGAAAAACCGGACGCCCCCTCCCCTCATTTTCACGAGTGAGGCAATGCGTGACGTTGTGAAGCATGGGAACGTGATCGGTGTCCCGGTCATTCTCGTGCTGCTCGCCATCCTGCGCTTGGTCAAGCGGAATAAATTGACGCGGAGACGCTACCGTCGGTCGTCGGTGTCGGAGGTGTCAGCATGAGCCGCGACCGTCTGCAGCCGATCGTGATGGCGTTGGGCGTGTTGCTCCTCCTGTGGGGTGTGGTAGAGATCTTCCGCGGGGAATTCGATGAGGCAGCCGGTGATTTTCAGATTCCACGGGTTACGGAACAGGACGCGGATTCGGTGGTGTTCGAGCGGGTGGCTGATACGGTCGTACTAGTGAAACAGGAAAACGATTGGACCGTCAACGGCCACGCGGCTGCTCCCAATGGTGTGAGCGACTTCTTCGAACAGTTCGAAAACGCGCCACCCGGTCAACTCGTGGCGCAGAGCTTCGATACCCATGGGCGTCTCGCAATCGACGATAGCACGGCGCGGGCGTTCCGGATCTTCGGAAACGGTGAAACGCTGGCCTACATGTTGGTTGGGAAGAGGGCACGCAGCTCCCAGGAAAGTTACTTCAGACAGCCCGGAGACGCGTCAGTGTATTCCGTTCGTACCCGCATTGCGATGTACGTCGATCGCAACGTCCATGATTGGCGCGATCGTTCGATTGCACGGATCGACACGAGCGTCGTGTCATCCGCTGAGATTCAAGTAGGGAGCCAGAGTTACGTGTTGCGCCGGGAAGACGATGGGTGGCAGTTGGGATCAGAGGCTGCTGACTCGGCTCAGGTCGTGACCTTTCTCCGAGAATACGCGACCATCACCGCGATGGACTTCCACGGGCCGGACAGCGATTCCGTCGACTTCGACCAGCCGGATCGCCACGCCTTGCTGCGCAATGCCGCCGGCAACATCCTGGTGGAACTGGCGTTCGATTCCACCACGTCGGGATACTGGGTGCGCAAGACCGGCGACTCAATCATTTATCGGTTGAGTAATTTCACCGTGAATCGAATGACGCCGTCCGACAGTACATTGCGGGGCAATTAGCCTCTCCCCGCAAGCTCATCTCGTTGTAACGAGAATCACAGCTCCCCTCACGTTTCTACCCCAACGGGTGTTGGCATCGTTGACGCTCACGAATTGCATCTCGCGTATGCTCGAGATCTCGATAGCTGATAGAGACTGCGGGGTGTCTCCCCATGGACGGTCGTCGCGGTACACTGACGGCAGGCCCGCTCTGCCGCGCGGGGTCAGCCAGACGGAGCGCAGCCGCTGCACGACCTGTAGGGCTGTTGTGAGTCCGGTCAATTCGGTGATCTCCGCGAGGACGATCCGGTTGCGGTCACGTCTGGGCCCACTCGAGCCGCCACCGGACGCGCACGCGCCGGCGATAACCACGATCGCGAGCAAAGAAAAAAGACGGATACGTCGCATGTTTCCTCCGGGGTGATGTTTGCTGATCCCTGACCACCATAATGGGCAATCGGCCACACCCGATGTCAAGCCGAATCGATGATACGACGGGCGCGACGGAAGATGCCGTGCCACATGGCACGAGTGAGTTTTCCGGTGTTGGTATTCTGGCGTGACGGGTGATACGAGCACAGGAGGACGGTGCCATCGGGGAGCACCGCCTCGGCGCCGTGGTGAAACGTCGGCCGTTCGGCAGGTGAGAGTCGATCCCACCACCCTGAGGTCTTGAGCCAGGCCACGTGCCCGATTCTTCCCAATGGGACGACGAGCG
>JAPULP010000076.1 GCA_027294815.1 Gemmatimonadota bacterium
CAGTGGCCGAGACTGGTGCGCCTGCAAAAGTGCGGCCACGGCGCTTGCCATGGCCAGAGATCCGTAGCCCACGTCCTCCTCCGTAACCGGCAATCCCAGGTGTTCGGTGCGTTGCCAGATTTCGGGGCAATGCACGTGAAATACCCATTGCAGGCGCGTATCGGCAGCGTAGAGCATGGCGTGGGTCAAGGTTTCCGAGGAAGGCGCGCGGCTACCGAGTGCGGTGACCCAGAAACGTTCGAGATGGCAACTCTGGATGCGGGTGAGATCGTCGACGGAGAAATCGGCGGCACCGCTCGTTTGACTGGCGGTAATGACGAATTCTTGTCCGTGGTCAGGATCGCGAAAGCTCAGGTTCCCGTAGCCCAACCCCCCGTAGCGTTCGGGCGTCTGGCCGATCAGCTGCAAGCGGCGCAGGATGGTACGCCAGGCAAACAGGGGGCGTAGCAGGTCTTCGCCGGCGATCGATGCCTGCAGCGGCTGTAGATCGTAGGAGAATTGAATGGTGCCTTCGGCGTCGGTCACGGGTTTAGAATTCCGCATTGGCGTATTGGGGTACGGATTCTTACATCATGCTCGTGGTTCAGAAAGCGGCGGGGTTACATTGGTGGAGCGTGAACAAGTGACAGAGAGCGTTGTCGATCCGAAACTGGTGGGCGATGCGTGGCCGAGCGTAAGTCCGGGCGAGGACCCGGTGCTCTACGGTCACGTCGAGCTCGACCCCCAAGGTGCGTTCGAGGTTCGGAGTCCGCAGACCTTCCGTCTGATTTACACCGTGGGGCGCTATGGAATTGACGATACCGGCGGCATCCGGGTCGTGTTTCGATATTTCGGAGACTGGGGCGTTTTACAGACCACGGACCCGACGGCTTACAACTTTGTGACCGCAACGACCAGCACCGGTGCGCGCATCGAACTGCAGTACTCTGGCGCCGGTCACCAAAGACCCTGGTTCAAAGGTCTGACGGCTAAGCTGCACGGGGGCTATCTGCGCGAGGGTGACACCGTCACCATCGTGTTCGGTGACACTTCGGGCGGATCACCCGGGATGCAGATGCAGACTTTTGTCGAATCGGGCTTCGAGTTCAAAGTCCTGGCCGACGTTTGTGCGGTGGGTCACTACGTGCCGCTGGCGAACACCCCGGCGGTTTCTATCGTGCCCGGACCGCCGAAGTTCTGGCGGGCGGTTCTGCCCACGCTGCGTCGTCCCGGCGAGCCGTTTCAGCTCGGTCTGAAAGCGGAAGACCTGTGGGGTAATCCGTCGGACCTCGCCAGCGCCCGGTTGCGCCTGGTGCCGAACGTCGAGGTCGAGAACCTGCCGGAGCGGGTCGAGTACCTGCTCGGCACCAAGTCGATGACCTTTGAAAACCTCAAAGTACACGAGCCCGGCCGTCTCTGGGTCGAAGCGCTGCTGGATAACGAGCGTGTCTGCGAAGCAGGCCCCTTGCTGATTCGTCAAGGCGAGGTCTCCGGCTACTGGGGCGATCTGCACGGGCAGAGCGGCGAGAGCATCGGGGTCACCACCTCGCGTCAGTACTTCGATTTCGCGCGCAACAAGTCTTTCCTCGACGTCACCGGTCATCAGGCCAACGACTTCCAGGTCAACAACGCTTTCTGGGCCTATCTGAACCAGCTCACCGAGCACTACCAGGAGGATGGCCGGTTTGTGACCTTCCCGGGCTACGAGTGGTCGGGGAATACGGCCGTCGGGGGCGATCGCAACGTGTATTTTCGCACTGAGGACAGGCAGATTCATCGTTCTTCGCATGCACTGCTGCCGGATCGAAGCGACATCGACACCGACGCGCCGGATGCCAAGGCGCTGTTTGCCGCACTCCAAGACGAGGACTGTGTGGTGTACGCCCACGTCGGAGGCCGCTATGCCGACATCGCCTACGCGCACGACCCGCGACTGGAAACCGCAATGGAGATTCACTCCGCCTGGGGCACCTTCGAATGGCTGTTGACCGACGGTTTCCCGCTGGGCCATCGCTGCGGGGTGGTGTGCAACAGCGACGGTCACAAAGGCCGCCCCGGGGCGAGCTATCCCGGGGCAGCCACCTTCGGGGCGTACGGCGGCCTCACCTGCTTCTACGCTTCCGAGCTCACCCGAGACGGAATCTTTTCCTGTCTGAGACAACGTCATCACTACGGCACCACCGGTTGTCGCCTGCATCTCGAAGTCAGTGTTCACGCATCCGGTGGTGGGCTGCTATTCGACCGTGATCCGAAAGTGTTCGCCGACGCCTCCAGCACCCGCGTCAACGAGGTGATGATGGGAGATATCTATCAGACAGACGACAAATCGGTGACCTTGTCGGTACAAGTGGAGGCGCCCGCGGCCATCGAGCGCGTCGAGGTGCGAAACGGGGTCGAAGTGTTGCAGACTCTGAGGCCGTACACGGTGGCGGACCTTGGCTCGCGCATACGCGTCGTGTGGAGTGGCGCCGAGTATCGCGGACGTGGCCGGCAATCCGACTGGATTGGACACGCCCGGTTTGACGGTTGCCACATCGACCACATCGCCAAAATAAATGCCTGGAACCACGAGCGGCTGCTCGAGCAGCGCGGCAGCGACACCGTCGAATGGAACGCGATCACCACCGGCAACTTCGGCGGTTTCGACGCTTATCTGGACGACGTCGACGACAGCCGGCTCGACCTCAACTGCAATCACGGGTCGCTGGCGTTGCAACTCGACCGGCTCGGAATAGACGATGCGGTGATGGAAGCGGGTGGTCTGGAGCGACGCATACGCGTATTCCGGTTACCGGACCACAATCCGCATCGTTCCCTGCAAGGCAGCGTCGATGTCGCGTTGCAACCCTGGGGTGACAATCCACTCTGGGTGTGCGTCACCACCGAGGACGGTTTTCAGGCTTGGAGCAGCCCGATATTCGTGTACCGTCAGGAACGGTGGAAATGCACGTCGCCTTCGCGGCCCGTTGAGGGGCGAGCGCGTTGAGCTACTGGCGTTTTCCTAACGTATAAACGGTCCGGCCTTCCTTGATCGTCTCGAGTACGGTCAAGCTTCGAATGTCCTCCTTGGCCACGTTTAACGGGTTCTTATCGAGGATCACGAGGTCCGCCAACTTGCCTACCTCGATTGAGCCTTTCCGGTCGTCTTCGTGGAATTGATAGGCGGCCGAAATGGTGCTGGCCTTCAAAGCGTCCATCATGGAAACGCGTTGATTCGGTCCCCACACCCGGCCGCTTCGACTCTCCCGAGCGACCACGTTCCACAGCAGCATGAAGGGGTCGACCGGGTGCACCGGCGAATCGTGGTGGATCGTTGCGGACAGCCCACGGCTCAACGCCGAGGCGATGGGGTTCAGCCGTGCCGTACGGTCGGGACCGTAGATCTCGCGCGCGTGGAAGTCCGCGAAGTAGAAGTTGTGGGTGACCTGAAACGTGAGGCTCGTGTCCAATTCTCCTAACTGGTCGAACTGGTCTTCCTGCACCTGCTGCAGGTGGATGATCTGCGTGCGGCGGTCGCTCCCCGGGTGTCGAGCCTCGGCATGGGCCACCGCCTCGATGCATTGATCCAGGGCCGCATCGCCGAGCGCGTGGATGAAGACGGGGATGCCCTCGGCATAGTACGAAGCGATCAGATTGTTGACATCGGTCTGCCGCTCTATGGCGGGGTATCCGCGATAGTCCTGCTGACCAGGTAGCTGCCTGTGGTACGGCTCGCGCAGGAAGGCCGTACGCCCTGGCGAACCGCCATCGAGGACAACCTTGCCGCCAGCCACCCGGAAGTGGTTGGTGTACGATTCCGAATAATGTTCGGCGGTCGCTTCGGCCGTCGAGCTGAGGTAGATAACCGTGGCCAGGAGATCGAGCTCGAGCAGGCCTCGCTCGCCCGCCTCGCGCATCAATGCGACCTGTTCGGGGCGCGCCGCCATTTCGGTCATCGTGGTAAAGCCGCGAGACGCGTAGAGCTCTTGCGTTCTCTGCAGGCGCTCGAAGACTTGCTCGGGATCGCCCGTGAGTTGACCCATGGCTTGGCGCTGCACCGGAAACATCGCGGTTTCCTCGAGGATGCCATTGGGTTCGCGGCTGCCGGGCTTACGTTGAATGAAGCCACCCTCTGGCGGGATGCTTTTGGCGTCGATGCCGCCGAGGGCCAAGCCCCGTGAATTGACCACCGCCATGTGGGACGAGAAATGTGCCAGGAGAATGGGCACCTCGGTAGAGATGGCATCGAGATCGTCGCGGGTCGGATGACGGCCTTCTTCTAGCATACCGTTGTCGTAGCCCCACCCGATGAGCCAGTGGTCATCATCATCGGAACGTTCGGCCAGCGCTGCCGAGAGCCTTCGTACAATATCGGCGATGCTCTCGACATCCCCCGCGGGCGGCGGATCGAGATTGACGGTCGCAAGCTTCAGTCCGGTGTTGAAGAAATGTGAATGTGCATCGATGAACCCGGGCATCAGGGTAGCGCCGCCTAGGTCGGTGAGCGTGGTCTCGGCCCCGCGGGTCTTCATGACGTCGGCTTCCCGACCAACGGCGAGGATCTCGCCGCCGCGCACCGCCACCGCCTCAGCGGTAGGTTGCGCATCGTTCATCGTGAGGATGTCGCCGCCGACGTAAATGGTGTCAGCGCTGGGGTGTGTATCAACCGTGCATCCCGGCAGCGAGAGTATTGCCGCGATACCGGGTAGGAGCGCTTTTAAGCCCGATCGAACCAGGTTAGAGGGCGTAAACACTAACCCCTCGCGAGATGGTCTCGACCACGTCGAGCCCGAGCAGGTCCTGGCGTGCCATCTCGAGCGGATTCCGGGACAGAATGACGAGGTCGGCTTGCTTACCCGGCGTGATCGAACCCTTGATGTCTTCCTCGAAGTTCTGGTAGGCGGCGTTCACGGTCACGGCGCGAATGGCCTCGAACGTCGAGATCCGCTGGGCCTCACCGAGCACCTGACCGCTGCGGGTCACTCGATTGGTCGTCGCCCACAAGAGCCGAATCATGTCCGGCGGCACGATGGGCGCATCGTTGTGCACCGTGAACGGCATGCCGCGCTCCAGTGTCGTGCGGGTCGGGCTGATGCGGGACGCACGTGCTTCACCCAGGACGGAATCTCGATGCCAATCACCCCAGTAGAAAGTGTGGGCGGAAAAATAGGAGGGCACGACACCGAGCGTTTGCATGCGGTCGAGTTGATCCTCACGCA
>JAPULP010000077.1 GCA_027294815.1 Gemmatimonadota bacterium
GGTCAGCTTGAGCCGGTCGCCGTCCGTCCCGACGGCCTGCACCGTCCCCTGGGCCTCTATGATCCCTGTAAACATAACTCGCGATCCACCGCCAACAGCGTGTCGGGGCCCAGGGCTCGTCGGTCGATAACCGTCCACACTCGGGCATGTTCCAGTGGGACCGCTGCGAGAGAGCCAAAGGCGGGTATCCCTTTCCCCAGCCAAATAGGGGCTTTGATCCAGTACAGCCGGTCTACCAACCCACCATCCATCAGGGCCCCGATGAGCGCGCCCCCGCCCTCAATGAGGATCGAGTGGATACCCTGCTTCCCCAGGGCTGCGAGCGACCCTTCCAGGTCGTCCGCCTCCAATACTGTAACTTGAGTATGGGCAAGGGCTTGGCGTAATTCAACCACCCGAGCCGACGCCGCGACCACCGTGGTGGGGGCGTCACTCGTGTCCAGGACATTGAGATCCGTAGGCATCTCGCCCACGGTCGTGAAAATCACCCTGGTGGGGGCCACTCTCGGCTCCACTTCACCCCGGACGGTCAGCAGCGGATTGTCGGTCACCGCCGTTCGGCGTCCTACGCCGATAGCGTCGTACCCGGCCCGCAGCCAATGGACGTACTCCCGAGCCTCGGGGCCCGAGATCCATTGTGACCGACCGGTTTCGTCGGCCAGGAACCCGTCGAGGGAGGTGGCCACCTTCACCGCCACGAACGGTCGTGCGTGCCGGGCGGCATTAAAGAGGAATGGCGCATTGAGGGCCGCGGCCTCCGCCGCCCCGACCCCTAGGTCCACGTCCACACCCGCCTCGCGGAGACGATCCAGACCACCGCCGGCGACCGGGGTCGGATCCGATATGGCCGCCACCACCCGGGCGACGCCGGCGGAGGCCAGCGTGTCACAGCAGGGGGGCGTCTTCCCATGGTGAGCGCACGGCTCGAGGGTCACCACACACGTCGCGCCGGTGGGATCATCGCAACCGTCGAGCGCGTTGATCTCGGCATGTGGGCCGCCATACTCCGCGTGGTACCCCTCGCCGATGACCTCGCCATCGCGGAGTAACACCGCTCCCACGAGTGGATTCGGGGCGACCCGGCCCCACCCGCCCCAGGCAAGCTGGACCGCACTGTGCATAGCTTCGAGTTCGGTCACGAACCGGTCGCTTCGCTGAATATCGAATATCCAATATTGAATATCCAATATCGAAGAAGGAATTTTGGATATTGGATATCGGATATTGGATATTGGATATTCAAAACGCCTCTTGCCGATTCTCTACTCGAGCCGGACGCCCTGGCCCCGGACCACCTCACCAATCACCCACGTGGGAACGTCGGCACCCTGCGCTGCTGTCTGCACGTCGTCCACAGCAGCGGAAGGAACGATCGCTACAAAACCGATCCCCATGTTGAACACATCGAACATCTCGTTCCGCCCTACGTTACCTCGCTCCTGCAGGAAGGTGAACAGCGGTGGAACCTGCCAGGTCGCTGTATCGATACTCGCCCCACATCCGTCCGGTAAGGAACGCGAGAGGTTGCCGGGCAACCCACCCCCGGTGATGTGCGCCAACGCGTGAACGCGCGGCAAGACGGAAGAAACGGCAGCGTGATAGCTCCGGTGGACTCTCAACAGGGCATCGGCCGCCGAAGTCCCCAGCTCCGGAATTTCGCTGGCCATGTCAAGACCCAGTTGGTCGAAAACGATGCGACGAGCCAGCGAATACCCGTTGGTGTGCAGTCCTGTCGACGCATATCCGACCAACACGTCGCCGGGTCGTACCCGATCACCGTGCAACGCATCTCCTTCGGAAACGACGCCGAGAATGTTACCCGCCAAATCATAGTGACCGGCCTGGTAGAGGTTCGGCATTTCGGCAACTTCACCACCCGCCAGTGTCATATCGTGCGCCCGACAGCCGCGGGCCACACCCTCGACGATGGCCGCGACAGCGTCGGGATCGATCGAGGCCACGGCAATGTAGTCGGTGAATGCAATGGGCCGCGCCGCGTGAACGAGGATGTCGTTGACACAGTGATTGACGAGATCTTCCCCGATGGTGTCGTGCCGATTCGCGTCAGCCGCCACCAACACTTTCGTACCCACACTGTCGGTGCTCATCACCAGGATTGGATCGCGCACGTCTTCCGGCACGCGAACCATTCCGCCAAAACCACCCACTATTCCCCGGGATAACTCCGTGCGCGTAGAGGCGACGAGCTTGGCGATCTTGGCCGTCGCGCGCGCGCCGGCGTCGAGATCCACGCCCGCTTCGCGATACCGATCAGCAGGCATGTGGGACACCGAATATCGAATATCCAATACCGAATATCGAATATCCATGATGGAACATTGGATATTGGATATCGGATATTGGATATTGGATATTCATCAGAACCCGTCTATATCGAAACGCACCAGGTCGCCGAAAGAACGCGCGCGCGCGGTTATCTCTCCGACGCCGACTTCCAGAAACCGTTGAATGGAAAACCGCTCAACGGCAAACGACCCTGTGGTAGCACCGAACACCATGGCCCGACGGAAATTGGCCGGCGAGAGGTCTCCCGACCGCGCCAGGTGCCCCATGAAGCCACCGGCGAACGCGTCGCCGGCGCCCGTCGGATCATAAACTTCCTCCAACGGAAAAGCCGGTACGTAAAAGATACCTGTATCGTCGACGAGCACGGCACCGTACTCGCCCTGCTTGATGATGACCATTTTGGGACCTCGCTCCCGGATCCAGCGCGCCGCCCGATAGATGTTCCAGTCACCCGACAGCTGGCGTGCCTCGGCGTCGTTGACCATCAGCACGTCGATGCGTTTCAACAACTGCATGAGTGTGTCCGGCTGGCCATCAATCCAGAAATTCATCGTATCACACGCAACAAGGTCAGGTTGTTCGACTTGATCCAGCACCCTCAGTTGGAGTTGCGGATCGATGTTGCCGAGGAACACGAGTTTGGCTTCCCGGTACTCGTCGGGCAGTTTGGGATTGAAGTCCGCAAAGACCCCTAATTGGGTGTCGAGGGTCTCGCGATTCTGAAGATCGTAGGAATACCTCCCCTTCCACCGAAAGCTGTCGCCGGTTGCTCGCTCGACACCGGCCAGGTCGATGCCTCGTTCGGCCATGCGCTCGAGTTCTTCGCTCGGGAAGTCATCGCCTATTACGCCGACGGCCAACACCGGATGAAAAAACGTGGCCGCATACCCAAAGAAGGTGGCCGAGCCACCCAAGGCATCAATGGTGGACCCGAAGGGCGTCTCGACGGAGTCGAGTGCGATGCTGCCGACGACGAGTAATCTCATGCTTATCCGTTCCGGGGAATCCCGTGGCAGGGGGGTTGACCGCGTCGACGACGTATCAGGCGTCGGATTCTTTGGGCTTCGACGACCCGGAGTCGGGCTTTTTGGATTTCTCCCCGCTTTTCGATGAGTCTTTCGCTCCGGATTCGGACTTGTCCTTCGCTGACCCGGCCCGCTTGTAATCGGTCTCGTAGAATCCAGACCCTTTGAATACGAGCCCCGCGCCACCCGAGATGATCCGCTCCCCCGCGGTTCCGCACTTGGGGCATTCGGCTCTGGTTTCGTCGCTCATCTTCTGCAGTTTGTCGTATTGGTGCCCGCAGGCCGGGCAATTATAGCCGTAAGTGGGCATGATACATCCTACCAACGTTGAGACTGTCGTGGGAACAACCGCAGATCTTAGCGGCCACCCGAGGCCTGGTCAAGCAGGACGGTATACCCCCCAGGGTTCCCGGAGGGCATCGCTGATCTCTCCAACGGTCACCCGGGCGCGCACCGCGTCCACTATCAGTGGCATGAGCTGGCTATCCCCACGCGCTCCCTCTCCCAACCGCTCGATCGCCGCGCCGCACTCCTTGTCGTCTCGACGGGCACGGGTGGCCCGTATGCGGTCCAGCTGATGGGCCGCTAATTCCGCATAGTCGGGGGACCGGATGCGAGCCGGCGGTTCACCGGCGTCGAATTGATTGACCCCCACGACCACCTTTTCGTTCGTTTCCAGGGCGCGTTGGTCGGCGTATGCCGCCCGACTGATAGCGCTCTGGAAGAAGCCCGACTCGATCGCACGCGCCGCACCGCCGCGTTTGTCGACCTCCGCCAACAACGAGCGCGCCTCTCGCTCGATCGTGGTGGTCAGGTGCTCCACGTAATGCGATCCTCCGAGGGGATCCGCCGTCTGCGCCACGCCCGACTCGTACGCGAGGACTTGCTGCGTGCGGAGTGCCAAGCGCGCCGCCTCTTCGGACGGCAGCGTGAGCGCCTCATCGTATCCATTCGTATGGAGTGACTGTGTTCCTCCCAAGACCGCCGCCAACGCTTGCACGGTGACTCGCACAACGTTGTTGAGCGGCTGCTGGGCCGTGAGCGTCGAACCACCCGTCTGCGTATGAAACCGCAGGCGACAGCTCTTGTCATTGCCCCCGTACCGGTCGCTCACGATCGTCGCCCACAGCCTGCGGGCGGCGCGAAATTTGGCCACCTCTTCGAAGAGGTCGTTGTGTGCCGCGAAGAAAAACGACATGCGCGACGCAATCTCATCAATGGCCAAACCACGTGCGACGGCGTGGTCGATGTATTCGATGGCGTTGGCCAAGGTAAACGCAATTTCCTGAATCGCCGTCGATCCGGCCTCGCGCATGTGGTAACCGCTCACGGAGATCGGATTGAACGGCATCCGTTCCTTTATGACGAAAGCAAGGATATCCGTCGCAAGTCGCAGCGAGGGTTCGAGGGGGTAAATGTACGTTCCGCGCGCGATGTATTCCTTGAGAACGTCATTCTGAACCGTACCGCGTAGTCGTTCCCGCGACGTTCCCTGCTCCTCCGCCACAACCACATACATGGCCAGGAGGATTGCGGCTGTGGCGTTGATCGTCATCGACGTGGAAACCGCATCGAGCGGAATGCCCTCAAAAACGACCGCGAAGTCATCGACACTGTCGATGGCCACGCCGGCACGACCCACCTCCCCCTCTGCGCGAGGAGAATCCGAATCCAATCCCATCTGCGTCGGGAGATCGAAAGCGACGGACAGACCCGTCTGACCAGCGTCGAGCAGTTGGCGAAAGCGCTCGTTGGTTTCCTTTGCCGTTCCAAATCCCGCGTATTGCCGCATCGTCCAGAGACGGCTGCGATACATGCTGCGATGAATGCCGCGAGTATATGGAAACTCGCCGGGCGCCTCGCGCTCGGCGCCCCCAATATCCACCTGCTGAGGGGTGTAGGTTTCTTCGATTGGAATTCCGGCAGGCGACCGCCGCTCTTCGGTCATTGGACAGTGGCTTCGACTTCCTGGAGTGTGCGCTCGACGAACGCGACGTCGTCTCGGCTTCCTATCACCAGCGGCGTCCGCTGGTGCAGTTCCGTAGGTTCGATATCCAATATCGGACGCGTCCCGTCGGACGCCGCCCCTCCGGCTTGCTCTGCCACGAACGCGAGCGGACACGCCTCGTACAGCAAACGGAGCTTGCCCTTGGGTGACTTGGTATCCGCCGGATACATGAAGACCCCGCCGGTCAGCAAATTGCGGTGAAAGTCGGCTACTAGCGATCCGATGTAGCGCGCGTTCTTGCCCGTGCCCTCATCGTCGACACCTTTGAAACAGCGCACCACCTTTTGATATCCCGGCGACCACCGAGTGTAGTTGCTCTCGTTGATGCTGTAATACTTTCCGGTTGTGGGCGTCTCGACGTCGTGGTTGATGAGCCGGAACTCACCGATGACCGGATCGAGCGTGAAGCAATGCACCCCGTTCCCCGCAGAATACACCATCACGGTGCTCGAACCATACATCACGTAACCAGCGGCGACTTGCTCGCGCCCCTTTTGCAAGCAGTCGATCACGTTCGCGCATCCGTCAGCCGACACTCGTCGCTGGATGGAAAAGATCGTGCCGATCGAAACATTGACATCGATATTCGAAGACCCGTCGAGCGGATCGAACAACACGACATACTTTCCGGACGCCGCGCTGGGATCGGCCGGAATCGGGTCCTCTTCCTCTTCCGACGCCATGAGTGAGACCCGACCCGTGTGGCGCAGCGCCTCTTTCATCACCTCGTTCGCAAGCACATCCAATTTTTGCTGTTCTTCACCCTGGACGTTGATCCTGCCGGCGGCCCCCAAGATGTCCACCAACCCGGCACTCCGCACGTGTCCCGCAATGATCTTCGCAGCTAGCGCGACGTCAGAAAGAAGGTTCGAGAGCTCCCCGGTCGCTTGGGGGTGCAGACGCTCCTGCTCCATGATGAATCGTTCGATCGTAACCACGTCAGAAAAGCGCAACGGACCCTCTCCACAAAATGAGGTGATCTGCCCTGTTCGATCTCAAAATAGCTCCCGTCGGTCCGGATCGTCACCGCCCCGCCTTCGTCCGTCCGATACACCGCGACCCCGCGAGCTGCGAGCCGCCGCATCACCACGGGGGTGGGGTGCCCAAAGCGGTTGTTGCGGCCAACACTGATGACCGCCGCTATCGGGGTAATCGCGTCCAAGAACAGTGAAGACGTGCTTCCCGCGGACCCGTGATGCCCCACCTTCAACAGCTCCACCGGGCCGAGCCGGCCGCGAATCTCCGATTCCGCGGGCGACCCCGCGTCGCCGGTAAACAGTGCGTCGAACTCCCTGAAACGTAAGTGGATGATCAAAGAATTCTCATTCGGCGACAATTCCCGGGCAATCCACCGCGCGGACGGGTGCAACACCGCCACCACCACCGAGTCGATCTCGAGCGTGTCACCGGCACGCGCGGCCAGCCAATCGCCCGCAAAGGCGTCGACCGTGCCGAGATACTCGCGGTACAGCGCGGTCCCCAACGGGTGGGCGGGCTCGAGCACTAGCGCGGGCCGCGTCTGCTCGATCACCGTCAACAAGCCCCCCAGGTGGTCCGCATCGCCGTGCGATAGGACCGCCACGTCCAGTCGCCGAACCCCGTGACGCCTAAAAAATGGCATCACCACGTCCCGACCGGCATCGGCGTTGCCGAAGCGGGGGCCCGCGTCGATGAGCATCCAACGCCCCTTCGGAGTCCGCACGGCGATCGCGTCTCCCTGCCCAACCGACAGCACGTAAATGGAGAGCAAACCGTCGTCCGAGCGGCGCCCCACACCCGGCGCCGCAACCAAACCCCACGCCACCATCGCCAGCGCCGCGGTGGCACGGCGCTTGGCAACCACCCACGTCGGTCTGCTCCAGGTCGCCCAGATTGCGGCTCCCAGAACCGCCACCCAGGGCAGTGCAAACGACCAGCCGGGCTCTCCGCTGACATGGCCCCACGGGACCCTGGTCGCGATCACCGCGACGCTCTCAACTGCGGCCAGCACCAACCCCGCGCTCGCCGCCAGCGTCGGCCCCAAGGCAATGCTCGCGAAGATGGCGGGGACCGCGACGCCCGCGAGAGGAATGGCTACCAAGTTGGACAGCATGCCGATCGGCGCGACGCTACCAAACGCCAGTGCGGTAATGGGAGCCGTAACGAGCGTGGCGCCGCACGAAACCGCGAACAATCTGGTCAGGCCGGACCGACGCGCGCGCGTGAGCGTAGCCGCCCATGTCGTCCCCCCCACGGCGGCGATCGATAACCACGCGCCCACCGACTGTACGGCTGCGGGATCGAGCGTCCATATCACCATCGCGGCAACGGCAAGTACCGCCGAGGGCGGCGGGCGTCTTTGGCGCAACCGCCCGATGGCGTAGATCGCCACGAACGCCGCCGCCCGCGTGGCCGGCGCAGGAAACCCGAGCAACGCAACGTACGCCCAAGTGACGAACGCGCTCACGGGCCAACTAGCCCGGGTCCCGAGAACGGCCCGGATCACGAGCCGCGTCCAGGCCGCGACTAGCCCCACGTGCAACCCCGAAATCGCGAGGAGATGGGCCAGCCCGGCGCTCGCAAAGAGTGCGCGCAGCTCAGGATCCAGATTCTCTCGCCGACCGAGTACAATGGCGTCGACGAGCGGCGCGCGAGCCCCGTAGAGATCGTGAATACGGCGGGCGATGTGCTCGCGGAGCCGAAAACGGAGCGGTACGCCGTAGCTCGGCATCCTTCGGAAATGCCGCACGCGGATCCAACCCGGGGAGTGAACCGTTCCCACGACGACCACGGTCTGCCCGCTGATCGGTCGCTCCTCCGTTGCGAAGCGCACACGCACCGGACCCCGGCATCCCTCCTTCGCGTGCACGACGGTGGCCATCGCCGTCCCACGCGTGCCGGGGGCATCGTGGACACGGAGATAGGCGGTGTGTTCCCCCATGGTCCACCGTTGGGCGCAACCTTCGGCGGCACGCCGTTGGGCGACGGAGGCGACCGTCCCGCCGACCAGGAATGCGCACAGCAAACGGTGTCGCCACCCCAGACGCTTTCCGCCCACAAGCAGGACCACCGCGGTGACACAAAGTGACGCCACGGGAGGAACGGCGACGAGGAACGGGGCTGCCATGCCGACGGTGTATGCGACCGCAAATCGGACGACCGGTGTCCCCACCATCCGTTACCGTCGCGACAGAGGACCAGTAATCCGGCTCAATGATCTCTGTGCTCTCTGGTGGTTATTCGTTGCCCGGTAGCCCCATGTCACCGTACTTGTGACACGCGGTACTGGCGCGCGACGTGAACTTGAAGTGTCTAGGGTGGTGCTAGTTGCGGATCGGGATTCAGCCCACCACGGCCAATTCGCGCCGGGCCGCCGTGGATGTACCAGTGAACGTGGAACCGGTTGTGCCGTTGAGTCGGACGTGTAGGTACGACCCGATGAGGGTTGGGAGGCCCTCGATAAGCACCACCTTGTTGGTCCGCGTGCGCGACTGTAACAACTCGCCTCTCCGTGCCTGTTTTTCCACAAGCACTTCGTGCGTGCTGCCCACGAGCCCAACGTTCTTGGTACGCGCAACCTGGCGTACCGTGGCAATGAGTCGCTCCAGCCGTTCACCGGCCACGTCATCCGCCACGTGGTCTTTGATCTTGACGGCGGGCGTACCGTCTCGAACCGAGTACTTGAACGTGAACGCGCCGTCGAACCGTACGGTGCGCACCAAGCTTTCGGTCTCGAGGAAGTCTTCCTCGGTCTCCCCCGGAAAGCCGACGATGATGTCGGTGGTGATCGCAATCTCCGGCATGGCAACCCGCAAGCGTTCGACACAATCAATGTATCCATCACGATCGTAGCGTCGCAGCATGCGTTTGAGCACCCGAGAGGAGCCGCTTTGCATGGGAAGATGAACGTGTTCACACACTCCCGGGACGTCAGCCATCGCCTCGAGAACCGCGGGGGTAAAATCGTTCGGGTGTGGGCTGGTGAACCGGACCCTCCGGATCCCGTCCACTCCACCAACCGCGCGAAGGAGATCGGCAAAATCGTGCGTTCCGTTGTGGTAGCTATTGACCGTTTGCCCAAGCAGGGTCACTTCGGTGACGCCAGTGGAAACGAGCTGTTCCACCTCACGAATCACATCGATCAGTTTACGACTCCGCTCGGGACCACGCGTCATCGGAACAATGCAGAACGTGCACCGATAATTGCATCCACGTTGAACCGTCACGAAGGCGCTCGCCCGGCCGTCTTGCGCTGGCGGAACATCTTCGTAGTGCTCCCACGACTTGAAATCGACGTCGACTGACCGCTCTCCGGCGGTTGCTCGGTGAATCAATTCGGGCAACGCCCGGTACCCGTCCGGGCCGACCACGAGATCAACATGAGGAATCCGGTTCAAGAGATCCGCCCCCAACCGCTGAGCCATGCAACCGACTACTCCCAATACATCTCCTTTTCGCTTGTGACGCTTCAACTCCCCCACCCGGCCGTAGATGCGCTGTTCGGCGTTGTCACGCACCGCACAGGTGTTCACCAACATGACGTCGGCGTCCTCGGGTGATTTCGTCATCACAAACCCATCCCGGCCCAGCAATCCGAAGATCAGGTCAGTGTCGGCCACGTTCATCTGGCACCCGTAGGTTTCCACGTAGAGTCGTCTCATGTCTCGATCAAGCCACCTCTGCTAGCAGCTTTCCGTCCGTATCGCGCCGCAACCGCGCATGGAATCGTGGCGTGTACGGTCGGTCCGCCGCAGAATAGACGTCGAGATAGTCTTCCGTCAGCCCTTGGATACTCCCTTGGTGTCGGCGCAACACGACCACGTCAGCCCGGCCCCCATCTCTCCTGGCGCGATAGGCGGCCCCCTTGTTCGTGGCCATTTCGCGCAACTCTGCCGAACGGCGCGCAGCCACCCTGCTATCGACCGGCCGGCCGATCCGACGCGCCGGCGCTCCAGGCCGCTCCGAGTAGGGGAAGACGTGCAGATAGGTGAATGGCAGCGCCTCGATCAGGGACCGCGTGGCGACGTGATCCTCTTCCGTCTCCCCCGGAAACCCGACGATCACGTCGGCGCCGAGACCGAGTGCCGGAACTTTGTCGGCTAGTGCTTCACACCGTTCCCGGTAAGTCCGCGCCGTGTACCAATGCCGGCCCATGCGTTTCAAGACGGTGTCGCTGCCCGACTGCAAGGGCGCGTGCAAATGCGGCGCCAATCGGTCGGGAGCGTCACCCATGAGGCTCGCGATTCGTTCGTCCACCTCGGTCGCCTCCACCGACGACAGACGGAATCGTGTACCCGGCACTTCCGCGATCAATCGCTCGACCAACGACCCGAGACACGACGTGTCGTCGAGATCCTTCCCGTACGTTCCGATGTGGACTCCCGTGAGCACGATCTCCTCATGCGCCCCGCTCAGGACCTGCGCCTCGCAAATGATGTCCCGTATCGGGCGGGATCGACTTGCACCGCGAGCGATCGTGGTTGCACAAAACGTACAATGCTCGTCGCAACCGTCTTGAATCTTCAGCCACGCTCGGGCGCCTCGAGGAAAAGTGCGCAAAATCGGATCCACGTTGTCCGGGTTGAGTCCAACGGCGGGAAGCACGTCTGCCGGGTCCGAACCGGCGACCACGGAGGTTACACCGGGAAGCGACGCAATCACGCCGTCGTCGAGCGCCGCGGCACATCCCATCACAACGGTCTGTAGTTGGGGACGGCCGCGGTGCAATCGCCGCACGAACCCCCGCATCTTCGCCTCGCCCCTCTGCGTGACGGTGCACGAATTGACGATGGCGAAGTCGGCTGAGTCGGGATCGGCCACGGGGGTTGCCCCGGCCGACTCGAGTGCCTGTCGCACCGCTTCGGAATCGTACTGATTGGCCTTGCAGCCAAACGTGTGAAGATAAAAACGCATGTTGGTCGAATCGCCCCTTTAGCGAATGGGCGTCAACGTAATGCCGACCGTGAGATACCAGCCGCGCTCGCTGGCACCGGCCCCGTCCCGCTGAAAACGTAGTAGGGCGACGTCGATGACTGCACGGTTGGCGGCGAACGGCGCCCCGGTGCCAATAGAGTAATTCCATTCGGTGGGTTGATCGGCGGAGGGGCTGAACGGCAACTGGGCATAGCGGATTCCGAGCCGCAACGGAAATTTCGCGCTCCGGCCCGCCGAGGAAATCTCCAAACCCGAC
>JAPULP010000078.1 GCA_027294815.1 Gemmatimonadota bacterium
CCAGATGATGGCTTTTTTGTCGGCACGTGATCCGTCGAGATGTCGATCGAGACAGTTGAAGCTGATGTTGGTGAGACCGCCGACGAACCACTTGGCGTGAGGGGGAGTCCAGTCGAGAACCTTGTCCCACTTCTTGAACCAGTGCAACTCATCGGCGACCCGGCTCCAGAAGGTGTCCGGCGAGTCCAGCGATTCTCGGTACAGCCGTTGATAGTCCTCCAGGCTGCCACAAACCGAAGATGCCGCAAACGATGCGGGCGGTTCGAAGCTACGTTCCTCGGTTAGCAGATTCTCGATGTCTTTGGCCGCCATCTTATGCCTCTGGCTCAGGAACAGGTTGAACGGCGAGAATCGGGTTTGTTGCCGAGGATGTCAAGGAATAGCGAGCCGGGCTACATTCAGCCTGTCAAAAAGGGCTTTGCACGTCATCGTATATGTGAAAAGGTGGACGAGCACGTGGAAGGAGGATGTCTGCGTCCAGAACGGCTGGGAATCATCGGTCTCGGCGCCATCGGCGGGTCGGTCGCGTGGGCGGCCACCCGTGCCGGCGTGTCGCGCGTCGTGGGATACGTCGCGGCCTCGGAAGACGGAAGCCAAGCGCAGCGAGCGGGGGCGGTGACGTCCATTGCCTCTTCGCCGAGCGAGGTGGTTGCCGATGCCGATCTGGTCGTGCTGGCGGCACCGCCAAAGCCCAACCTGTCTTTGCTCGATGAGTTACAGGACGTTTTGCGGGAAGCCGTAGTACCTGTTACCGATGTCACGAGCGTCCAGCTCCCGTTTCTCAACAAGGCCCGCGATCTCGATTTGGGTGGCCAGGTTGTGGCGTCGCATCCTTTTTGCGGCACGCACGAGTCGGGGTTTTCGGCAGCGGACCCCACGATGCTCGACAACGCCGTGGTATACGTATCCGACATCGATGCCGGCGACGAAACCAAAGAGCGGGTAGCCGGCCTGTGGCGGCTCCTTGGAGCGTCTCCCATCACGGTAGACCCAGCGTGGCACGATCAGGTCGTGGCATGGACGAGTCACCTGCCGCAAGCCATCTCGACGGTCTTGGCGGTTACGTTGGGCAGTGATGGGCCGACGGACGGACCTATGGGGTCGGGGGCGTTGGACTCCACACGGTTGGCGGCAAGCAACGTCGAGATGTGGAAGGACCTGATGTTGCTCAATCAAGAGCAAATCCTTCGGGCGCTGGAGTCTTTCGAGCGGCACCTCCAGTTGATGAAGGGCTCGTTGCAGCGTAGCAACGTGGAGGAAATTGCCACGTGGCTCGAAAAAGGCGTCGAGTTTCGCAAAGGTCTCTCGCAATGAGCGCGGGCCCAGACATCGACCTCCCGGGCGACAAGAGCCTCACTCACCGCGCCCTCGTGCTCGCCGCGTTGGCGAACGGTGAGAGTGTGCTGCATCATCCCCTGACGTCACTCGATGCACGGTCGATGGCGGCGGCGTTGCGGAAGCTGGGCGTGTCCGTGTCACCCCTGCGCAGCGCGGTCCGGATAAATGGGCGGGGGCTACGCAGTTTTTCTCAACCCACGGGGAGCATCCACTGCGGCAACTCGGGTACGGCCGCTCGGTTTCTGTTGGGGTTGCTCGCGGCGTCACCTCTAGTGGTGCGGGTGACGGGTGATAGGTCGTTGCGCCGCCGACCAATGCGGCGTGTCACCGAGCCGCTCAGTCGGATGGGCGCATCGTTCATCGAGTTCGCGGGCGATGGGTTGCCGGTCGAGGTGCGGGGTGGGCGGGTGCGCCCCCTCGATTATGCGTCGGACACCGCCAGCGCTCAGGTGAAGACGGCCCTCCTGTTGGCGGGGTTGATCGGAGGCGTCGAGGTGTCGGTCACTGAGCCGGTTCGTTCGCGCGACCACACGGAGAGGATGCTCCGGGCGTTGGGCGTTGATGTCGAAACGCAAAATACGACGGTGCACTTGAGCCCAACCGACTCGCTGCCGCGCTTCACCGGTCGGGTGCCGGGCGATCCGTCCGCCGCCGCATTTCTCATCGCGGGCGCACTGATGACAGGTTTGCCGCAGTTTACGCTGCGTAACATGGCGATCAATCCGACACGCATCGGTTTCGTGAATGCCCTGCGCCGCATGGGCGCCGACATCACGATCCGGGAGGTTTCGGAGTTTCTGGGAGAGCCGGTGGGTGAGGTGGTGGTCCGGGCTTCCGAGCTGTCCGGTACGACCGTGGAAGCGCACGAAGTGCCGACGCTCATCGACGAAATACCCGTCCTAGCCGTGTTGGCCAGCACCTGTAGTGGGACGACGACGTTCCGTGGTGTTTCGGAGCTTAGAATAAAGGAAAGCGATCGATTGGCGCTTCTTGCTTCGAATCTCGTTGCGGTGGGGGCGGACTGCCAAGCCTCCGGCGACGTCCTCGAGGTGGAGGGGATGTCGCGCCCTCCGAAAGGGAGTATCGAGACCGGCAACGATCATCGAATGGCGATGGCGTTTGCGACGCTGGACAGAATGCCCGGTGCATCGATCCGGTTGTCGGAAACTGCATCACCACGAGTGAGTTATCCCGCTTTTTTCGAGGATCTCGACCGGGTGGCGCCACGTGGCTAGTCGGGTCATTGCTATCGACGGCCCCGCCGGCTCGGGCAAGAGCACCACGGCGAAAGCCGTGGCCGCACGACTGGATCTGGCCCACATCGACAGCGGCTCTCTGTACAGGGCCGTGACTTTGGCCGGTCTCGACGCCGGCGTGCCATTGGAGGGCGATCTGCTTGTCGAGGTGGCGGGGGCCAAGCGTGTCGAGCTGCGAGAGGGGGAAGACGGCCTCCGTCCGGTCGTGGCGGGCGTCGACGTTTCCAAGGAGGTACGGTCTGCACGGGTGACCGAGCATGTTTCTGCGGTATCGGCCTTGCCTGCCGTCCGCACCTGGGTCACGGACGCGCTGAGGCGAGCGGTGGCGCGACATCCGCGCGGTGCCGTGGCAGACGGCCGCGACATTGGAACGGTCGTGTTCCCGGACGCGGTGCTCAAGATTTTCTTGACCGCGGCAATCGCCGAGCGGGCACGGCGGAGAGCCCTCGAAGAGGGATCGGAATTGGCTCCCGAGCGTCTGCAACGGCTTGCCGGCGATATGGAGCGGCGTGACACGATGGATTCGACACGTGCGATCTCGCCATTGAAAGAGGCGGTGGACGCGGTGCGCATCGACACGACCAATCTGACGTTCGATGAGCAGGTCGAGGCAGTGGTGGAGCGGGCAAAACCATATTTTTCAGCAGCTTGACCCGCATCCTTCCCGTGTCTAGGTTTATTGGCTTATACTAAATGATCATTCACCCTTTAACCTGAAGGCCCATGGCTGAAGTACCTCAGGACACTGAACCCTCAACGGCTGAAGTACCTCAGGACACTGAACCCTCAACCGTAAAGACCCCACCCAAGTCGACAATTCGCATTCGCCCCGACCTGCGCGACGAGGAGTATTCCGACGAGCAGTACGAGGAAATGCTTGCCCTCTACGAGAGCACGCTACAGAGCATTGCCGAGGGTGAGATCGTCCGCTCGAAAGTACTCCGCGTAACCGACAACCATGTCATTCTCGACGTCGGCTTCAAGTCCGAAGGCGCGGTGTCGATTGACGAATTCAAGAACGCCGGTGAGATCCAACCCGGCGATGAAGTCGAGGTCTTCCTCGAGAACTTGGAGGACGAGGACGGCGCGGTCATCCTGTCGAAGAAAAAAGCCGACTTCATGCGCGTGTGGGAGAAGATCCGCACGGCATACGAAAGCGACGAACCGGTAGGAGGCACGCTGATCAAGAAGATCAAAGGCGGCGTTGTGGTGGACTTGATGGGTGTCGACGCGTTTTTGCCGGGGAGCCAGATCGCGCTGCGGCGGGTGCCCAATATCGATGAGTTGCTTGGGGAGACGTACGAATTCAAGATCATCAAGCTGAATAAACGTCGCCGCAACATCGTCGTGTCGCGGCGCGTGATCCTCGAGGCCGAGCGGGCGACCAAGCGGGATCAACTCATGAAGGAGTTGGAGGTTGGTCAAGTGCGCACCGGCGTCGTGAAGAATATCACGGACTTCGGCGCGTTCATCGACCTCGGCGGTGTGGACGGGCTGCTCCACATCACCGATATGAGCTATGGTCGTGTAACCCACCCGTCGGAGATGGTCAAAATCGGACAGGATGTCGATGTGAAGATCCTCGACATCGATTGGGACCGTGAGCGGATATCGCTCGGCGTGAAGCAACTGCAGGAATATCCTTGGGAGAACGTCGCCGAGAAGTATCCGGTCGGTTCCCGCCTCCAGGGCAAGGTCGTCTCTATTACGAATTACGGCGCCTTTGTCGAGTTGGAGCCGGGCATCGAGGGGCTCGTACACATCAGCGAGATGAGTTGGACGCGGACCGTACGTCACCCGTCGACCGTCGTTTCGATTGGCGAGACCATCGAAGCCGTCGTGCTCAAGGTAGATCCTCAGGAAGAGAAGATCTCCCTCGGTATGAAGCAGACCGAGCAGGATCCCTGGATGGTGCTCCCGATGAAGTATCCCGTTGGGACACGGATCTCGGGCAAGGTGCGAAACCTGACTTCCTTTGGTGCGTTCGTAGAGATTGAGCCGGGTATCGACGGACTCATTCATATCTCGGACATGTCGTGGACGAAGCGTGTGCAGCATCCGTCCGAGGTGGTGACGAAAGCCGACGAGGTTGAAGTCGTGATCCTCAACATCGATCCCGACAACACGCGGATCTCGCTGGGCTTGAAGCAGGCTCAGGAAGATCCATGGCTCAAGATCGCCGAAGATTATCCGGTCGGTATGGAGTTGAACGGCAAGGTTGTTCGGTTCCAGGACGGTGGCGTGGCGGTCGACCTCGGCAACGATTTGGAAGGGCTCGTGTCGAGCAGTAATCTCGGCTTGCCGGAAGAGCCGCCCGTTGAAGAGCAGATACAGTTGGGGCAACACGTCGCGCTGACCATCGTCGAGGTCGATCCGATACACCACCGCGTGCTGGTGTCGGCGCGTGAGTTCCTCGAACAGGTCGATCCTCCGGCTGCCCCGCCTCCGAGCGACGGTGACGGTGCAGCGGAAGACGCTACGCCCGCCCCCAAGGCCAAGGAGGCCAAGGAGGCTGCGGCCGATGCCGAGCCCGAGGCAAAGGAAGAGGGAGCGAAAGCTGCGGTGGAGGCCGAGTCGGCGGAGCAGGAAACGCCGCCCGAGGAAGCTCCCGCTGAGACCGAGTCCGAGCCAAAGGAAGAGGTGAAGGCCGAGTCGGCGGAGCAGGAAACGCCGGCCGACGAGGCTCCGGCTGAGACCGAATCCGACGCAAAGAAAGAGGCGGCGAAGGCCGCCGCGGAGGCG
>JAPULP010000079.1 GCA_027294815.1 Gemmatimonadota bacterium
ATTCCGCGTTCAGAAGATCATCCGCGGCCGTCACTTCCATTCACGCCGCAGCGTGGACGCCCGCCTTCACGGCGCCACAAGGTATCGTTGGATCTCCTGTAGGTAGAAGTCGCCGACCATCCGGTTGTTGTGCTGACCGACGTATGCCCGCAGCGCGCAGTCACCATCGCCATCGCACTCTCTGAGGTGATGCCGCCAGATGAGCACACCATAGCAAGCATTCGTGCGGGGATCGAATAGATCCGAGCCACCGCACTCTGTGTGGAACTTTCCGTACCATTGGCGAACGTTGACCTGCATGATGCCTATGCAGCACCCGGTTCTGCTCCACGCACCTGGTTTGCCAGTCCAATTCTCAGTGTGGGAGATCGCGAGAGCGGTGTCGACGTCGATGCCCCACCTGATGGCGGCCTCACGAACTGCGATGTCTCGATGCGCATCACTGCTCAGCGTATCTGTCACCACTATCGGTGACGCGAACGGTATGGGCCGGATAATGCCACCAGTGAAGAACGCCACAAATGCCAAGGGCAGGACGAGGCGGAGGGTAATCCTCGACGGCAAACCGCCGAGCCACCGCTGCATCCCGCCGCACAGCTCCCGTATCCTGGACGACAAAGCGCTGCGAGGTTTGGTGCCGAGGATTTGGTCGATTTCGTCCTGGATCGCCAGGACGCGAAGGTAGAGCTCGCTGGGCTCTCTAAAGGAATGCTTCACTTCGATCCGCTCATGAATTGCCCGTTTCCAGTAGCGTCGTTAGGGCTTCCACCAGGGTCCGGCTGCACCGTGACACTCGCGTCGGCGCGGCACCCATCCGGATCCAACGCAAGAACCAGTCCAGCGTTGATGCCCGGCGAGCGGTGTTATGGCATCGCCAGCTCGGGCTGGTTCGCTTGCTCAAACGACATCGCGCCACGTCTCTGGGCCAGGCTGGGTGTTGCGTAAGGGCAACACCACCCTAACCTACTCTTCACTGCCTGCGGCGCAAGGCAACAACGGGTGGTTCCAATCCTCCCCAAAGGTGGTTGCGGCTTGGGTCCTTGCGCCTAAGTCATTGAGCGCAGCCAGGATAGTCGATGACGTTGGCAGAGGGACTGAATCGATGGTTCGGGGGCGAGCGGCCCTGAAACGCAATCGGGCGACCCAGCAGGGGCCGCCCGGTTTGACCTCGCGTGTCATCAGGTGCTTGTTATTGCTGCCCCCCGGTACATGTCGTGGTCGTGGTTCCCGCTACAGGCACCAAGGCCCACGGCGTGAAGATGCCCGCATCAAGAGCAGCAATGTTCTGAGGCCCAAGAACAGTGCCCCACCAATTGCACGTGAGAATCGGCGTGACGGCAAATATGTCCATGGCCCTGACATAGTTCGTGAAATCACTCGACGAGATAGTGACGTTGTGGCCCGACCCGAAGGCTTGGATGCCGACCTCGACATCCTTGACCACGTTGTCCGTGCCCGTGACCGTGATTTTGGGGCCGGCGAACCGCAAGCCCTCGAAGGCGTTCATGATGGTGTTGTTCGACAGACTCGTCACCAGCGTACCGCCCCCGACATCGATTCCCGCGCCTTGCATCGGAAACCGGAGCGGCCCAGCGGCCGCGGCACCTTGTCCGACTCCAGTGATGATATTTCCATCGATCACGTGCACACCCCCATTTGCGAGAATCCCGCCCCCTATCGGGTTCGAAATATCAATCGTCATCGTGTTGCCGATCACTGACACGGCACCGCCCTCCTGAAGAATGACACACGCCGCTGCGGGAAAGGCGCAGTTGCTGAATATGTTCCCTTGGATGAGCCCAATGGTGCCGTCATTGAGCGAGATCCCTGTACTGACGCCCGTGAAGAGGTTGTACGGCACCTGGACGTTGGGTGCGCCCTGTCCCAACACGCCTGAGCGAGCGCCTACAAAGTCGTTGTCCAGCACCATGACTGTGCCATCGTCACCCCCCACCACCCACACGGCGGTGACTTCCGGCATGTCGAACGTGTTCCCGCTCACGGTGGCGTCGGTCGCGAAAAAAAACAGGCCATTAGCGCCATCAATGTCACCCGCTCCCGTAACCATGTTGTCCGCGAACGTGATGACGTTGTTCTCTGAAGCGGGGTTATCCTTGCCCGTGACGAGGACGCTGCTAGTTCCATGCCCGGCTGGCACGGTCACTACGTCGTTCTGGATCGACACGGTCGAGCCCTCCAGGAGCTTGTAGCAGTAAACGGCGCACGAATGGATCGTGTTGTTGTTCCACGTCACGTTCACCGCATTGACCGTCGTCAGAATCGACGCGAATTCGAACTCCGTCTGGCCCGCTACATGGGTGAAGTGGTTATTCGAGATCGTCACCGCGCCTGCAATGAAGAGACATTCGTCGAAGCCGCAGCCCGCGAAGGTGTTGTTGTCGATCACACCCGTTGTGGTGCTCGTGAACAAGACCACCTGGTTCGCCGGATCACCGGTAAGCACTTGTGCAGCAAACGTGTTCGAGCGGACCTCGGACTGCGCGCCGTTCACGACGGTGACGCAACGCCGCAAACGGCACTGACCAAAGGTGTTGGAATCACATCGACGTCACCGCCACCGCCCACACGGACGCATTGGTTCCCGCAGTCGACGAAGACGGAGCCCTCCACTCGGCCGGTGGGCGGGGTGGGTGTCCCGAAGTAGTACACGCCATTGCCCGCTCCCGAGATGTGGCTATTCGTGACTTCGGTGTGGTTATTGCCCACCGCGACGCCAAACACCCCTCCGGTGATCTCGACGTTGTCCACGAAGGTCGCAGCGGTGGCGACCGTGCTCTGCTCCGTGAAGATCGAGCCGCGGGCCAAAGGGTCGATGTTGAAGATCGAGTTCTGGATGATGAGCTGGTCGTACGTTCCGTGCGCACGGATCGGGTAGCTGCGGGTGGCCGTGGTCGGGCCCGTCGGCGTATCGAAATCGAAGGTCAGACCGTCGATCAGCACCGTACCAGCCTCATACCCATTCACGAAGAACGCCGACAGAGCCACGCTCGTCTGGATTACCGCCGTTCCGTTTCCCAGACCTTGGATGGTAACCGGCTTGGCGATCTCCACCCCCTCCACTACATAGCTGCCTGGAATCACGCGAATAGTCCCACCCGGCGCCACCGCGTCGATGGCGTCGACAAAGTTGTCGAATATCGGCGCGAGCACGCCAGCCCCAGGGGCCGGACCACTCCGCACGATCACCACTGGAAACCCGCCGGTCACGGCGAACTCGGCAACATGGTCGAGCGGAGCCGCGATGTCCTCCCCGGCACAACCCCACAGCAGAGCGAGTACTCCAAGTGCACTTCTTCTCATTTTCATGCTGGACTCCTTGCCTCGTGATGTTCGTCTCGCTACTGGGCGTCGGTACGACGGCGCGGCGCTACTCCCGCTACCGCTAAGAGCGTGATTATGAGCCGGGGTAGACGGGGCCGCAAGAGTTGCAATGATGCGACACCAGCGTCCTTAGAATATTTGTTTTCCCCGATGTGAAACCCCGAGCGGGGCCAGGGGAGCATGCCCCGCGCCGTCTCGACATTCACGAGTTCCCGGCGCACGAACAGACGCAGCGCCCGTCGGAAGGCCTTCGGTGAGTGTTGTGCAAGCGCAACATCACGCTAGCCTACTCTTCACCGCCCTCGGCGCAAGGCAACCAATGGGTAGTTCCGATCCTCCCCCGACCGGGTTGCGGCTTGGGTCCTTGCGCCTAAGTCATTAACCGTTGTGTAGCCCTAGTCGAGAAGGTTCTCCAGGTGGTCGGCCTCATCCTCGGCGGCATCGCGTCCCACGACATGGATGTCGTGAAGATCAGGCACCGACGCCCCTGAATCCCTCGGAGAACCGGGAAGTTGTCGCAAATCCCGTTCTCTCCAGCGGCAATGCGGTTCAGGGGTCCAGCAGATCAGTATGCGGAGGCACAAAAATAGCGAGAACGGAAACTCGTATCCGTGATGGGGCGTGACAAATGCGGCCACATGGAAGGCAGCTTCAAGTCTTGGGCTTGAATTTGACCTTGCGCTTAGCGCTATGGATTCCCTAGGAGTGATGCTGCGCTGAAGGAACCGACGTCGAGTCAGGAATCTCCACGAGTCTCTGGAACGTCGGTCGGTTGGTCGAATGCCTCCGTGGTGAACGCCAAGTAGCTGAAGACACCGAGGGCGACGAGACCCCAGACCAGTCCGGCCACTACGCCCAGATCAACAATGCCGCGCCACGGTTGGGCCAACTGTCTCACAAGCACCACCATCACTACGATGCCCGCCGTCACCAGAATCGATGTGACTTGTCGCCGCCGGGTCGCGTGGAAAAAGCCCATGCAGAAGAGTGGCGCGAAGAGGGCGTGCACAAGACGCGGGTGCCGCGCCAGGTACCTCGCCCGGGCCGCCACCCGGGGCGAGAAGCGCCGCTGGAACCCTTGATAACCTTCGCTCACTGTCATGAACACCAAGAACGCCACGAGAAACACCCAATGGCGCCAATCCAAAGGGTAGGCGAACGCGTCGATGGCCACCGAGCCCAGCCGGTAGACAGCGCCACCGATGAGTAAGGACACGCCGGCAATGCCCCACACCGCTCCCGCCGCTCCCACAAACCGCATAACGATTGGTTGCTCCTTCGATCATGGGGATGTATTTCGAGCGAGGTCAATATGATACAAACACCTACTCTTCGGGCTCGCGATCTCTATCCGGCACCGTTTGCCGGGCTCACGCTGGTATTGCGCTCGGCCCCCAAAGTGTGCTCACGATCACCGACGCCGGGTGTCTAAAAAGGTTACACTAGGGCAGAGTGGAGATAAGGTGGCGGCGCGGGCCGTGGTGTTCCGCTTTCTCGCCACCTCCTCCATCGGTAACCGACAAAGCGTCGGGTGCCGCTGACAAAGGCAAACCACGGGTAACCGTGGGACGCAAAGCCATGGGTCCCAGGCCACAGGGCTTCGGAGATCGCCAGGCTGCCGGAGGCATGAAAGATGAACATTCCCACCCTCTCGTTCCGAGATGGGGGACGGGATGCCAATCGGCGTTCCCGTCTCACCCGCGGCCTCATGTGGTTGCAGACACGCACGCGTAGGATGTGCCGTGTCGTGGGTCTGGCCGGTAGCTCCTCTCCCCCTGTTGGCTTGTGGCCACGAAACGTGGTGCCACACGTCTTCAACTCAGAGAGTATCATGTCCGAGCACGGGAATCGTCCGCGGACGAGACTGAAGCTCCGCGAGATGATCGATGATTTTCTCGATCATCTTCGCTATGTCGTCCGCGAGGACTGGAACGAATTTCGACAGGAGAAATTGGTCCTGGCGAAGAACCGTTACGACTGGTTCGCCGAGGAAATTTGGAAGCTCATGCTGCAGGACAAGCACCCTGTGGACTGCATGTGCCAGATTTGTGTGACGCTTCGTGTCAAAGAGGATCGGTGACTCATGCCCATAGTTATCGACATCGACAAAGCTGCCGAGCTGGTCACGGACCCGGTGGCCTGGCTGGGCGCACAGCGGGAGAGTCACCCGTCATGCAAGTGACAAAGGCTGATCGCGATTAGAGTGCAGCCTCCTCCTTAGAGAATCGTCCCCCACTTGTGTTAAGTAGTGGTTATCTTGCCTGAAGAGATGGCTGGGCATGGGTGGAACTTCAGGGAGGTTGTGTACTGTTGCAGAGCGACACGCAGCAAGCGGCTCGCTCATGCCCGTGACGCCCAGGCCGTGGGGCGCGTGGATATGCACCCGAGGTCGTTGTGACCCGACAGGATTCGCGCACATCAGTGAGCCGTTCTCCAAGGAAAAGATCACGCTAATCAAGAGGGCGATTTTGACTCCGGGTACAATGGTGGACTGTTCCCGGTGCGGGGCGCTGTTGAAGATCGATGCTTATCTGGCGACGGGTGTGCCCGGAACGAAGGTCTGTGGGTTTTTTTGTGAGACCTGTTAGCGTAACCTGATGGTCAGTGAGGTGTCCACGGAACCTGAAAGTTCCTGACCAAAGCGGCCATCTGTCGTTCACGATCATCAGTTTTGTGGAGATACAAACAGCTGTAGCGAAAGAAGCGTAACCTGGGCAAGGAGGAATTCCTCGCCATCGAGGAATCCCAAGGTGCTCGCTATCGTGAGTGGGTGACCCATGGATTTGATCAGCGTAGGCGGGCCGTTCGTGATCGGTGTTTTTCTCGTCGGCCTGGTTCTCGTGTGGCTGTTGTTGA
>JAPULP010000008.1 GCA_027294815.1 Gemmatimonadota bacterium
CGGCACGCTCTACCCGCAGCTCATGAAGCTGGAGGAAGACGGCTACATCACCGGTGCGTGGGGCGTGTCCGAGAACGGGCAACGGGCCAAGTTCTACCGCCTGACGCGGGCCGGTCGTCGGCAGCTGAGGAAGGCGACGCAGGAGTGGGAGCAGGCGGTTGGCATCCTGGCGAAGTTCCTGGTGCCGAAGGAAACGAGATGACGCGGTGGGTGCGGCGACTGATCAATATGTTCCGCCGGGAGCGGCTGGAGCGGGAGCTCGAGGCCGAGCTGGAGTCGCATCTGGGGCTGGAGACGGACCGGAACCTGCGGGCGGGGATGGACCCGGCCGAGGCGCGGCGGGTGGCGCACGCTCGGCTGGGCGGCGTGGAGCAGGTGAAGGAGCGCTGGCGCGAGGACCGCCCGTTCCGCTGGATTGGCCCGGGATGGTTGGACGTCAAGCTCGGGTTGCGGATGCTTGTGAAGCATCCAGCCTTGACGGTCGTGGCGGTCTTCGCGCTCGCGATAGGGATTCCGGTCGGTCTGGTCCCCGCGCATGTCGTGAAGGCCGTGCTTGAGGCCCCGTTTCCGGTCGACGAGGGCGAGCAAATCCAGGGGCTCAGGAACTGGAATGTGGCGACGAACGGCCCGGAGGCAACAACGCCTGGCGACTTCACGCGATGGCGAGACGAGTTGACTACGTTCGAGGGTCTCGGCGCGTGGAGAGAGTCCACCTACAACGTGCACTCCCAGGATGGGCTTGCCGCGCCGGTTGAGGGCGCTGAGGTCACGGCGTCAACGTTCGGAATTCTGCGGGTGCAGCCGCTGCTCGGCCGGCCCCTCGTTTCCGCGGACGAGGTGATCGGTGCGCCCGATGTGGTCGTCATCGGGAGCGACCTCTGGCAATCGCGCCTCGCAGGCGACCTCGACGTCGTCGGCCGGACCATCCGAATCAGCGGAGTCCCGCACACCGTGGTCGGCGTCATGCCGGAGGAGTTTCTGTTCCCAGTCCGCCATCAGTTGTGGCTCCCCCTGCGTGATCGGCTCGCTGACGGGCCTCTTCGGGGCCTTCCTCTCTCAATCTTCGGACGCTTGTCGGAGGGCGTCTCCCCAGAAGAGGCCCAGACAGAACTGGACGTGATCGGTCGCCGCATGGCGATTGAGTTCCCGGACACGCATGAGCGGCTCCAGCCCGAGGTGGTGTCCTACTCGGTCATGTTCCTCGGCTTCCCGAAAGGGAACCTTCCCGCAATGTCCTTGTGGTTCTACCTAGCGCAAGTCTTTACGCTGATTCTGCTCGTGGTCGCGTGTAGCAACGTGGGGATGCTGATCTTTGCCCGCACGGCCACCCGGTCCTCCGAGTTCGCGGTGCGCACCGCCCTGGGTGCCAGTCGCGCGCGGATCATCTCACAAGTGTTCACCGAGTCGCTGGTGCTCGCGGTGTCGGCCGCCGGAGTGGGACTTCTGCTCATCGACCGGCTTCCCAACCTCCTGCCCTCCGCGATAGCGGAACTCGTGCCCTACTGGATAGACCTGGGAGTGACACGTGGGACCGTCTTGCGGGCATTTGTTCTGGCAGTGTTCAGCGCGGCCGTCGTCGGGATCGTTCCGGCTCTGCGATTCACTGGAAAGGTGATCCAGGGCAATATTCAACGCGCCGCCGCGGGTCGGTCCGGCATCCGGTTCGGCGGGATGTCGAGCGCGCTCATCGTTGCCGACGTGGCGATCGCGGTGGTGGTTGTCGGCTTTGCCGCGGGGATATCGGACACGCTGAGGGAGACCCGGGTGGGGCAGGACGTGGTGGGTATTCAGGCCGATCAGTTCTTGGCTGTCCACCTCAGACTCCCCGGCATGGAGCCCGGGGCTGACGCAGGTGCATCCGACCGACTGGAGTTCACGTCGCGGCTGGCCGCGACGCAGCAGGAGTTGGTTCGACGCCTGGAGGCGGAGCCCGGCATCCGCGGCGTGGCCGTGGGGAGTGTGCTGCCGGGCATGCAGCACGTCAGTTCGCAGATCGAGTTGGACGGCGAGAGCGTCTCGGCTCGATTCTCGTCGGTCCACCACGCGCGTGTCGACGTGGACTTCTTCCAGGCGCTGGAGCAGCCGATCTTGTCGGGTCGCGGGTTCGATGCGGGCGATCTCGGCGAAAACCGCTCAGCCGTGATCGTCAACACGACCTTCGTCGATCGTGTGCTGGGTGGACGGAACCCGATCGGACGGCGTCTCCGGTACCGGTACATGACGGGGGGCGACGGAGAGTCGGGTCCCTGGCACGAGATCGTCGGTGTGGTGGGTCAACTCGGCATGGACCCCGTTCCCGCGCGAGGCGCAGGGTTCTATGAACCCGCGGCTCCGGGAGAAATCTACCCGGCGGTGCTTGCGATCCATGCAGGCGACGACCCCCTGTCGTTGACACGCCGGGTGCGGGCGCTCGCCGACGAGGTTGATCCCGTCGCGGTCCTAGCGACGAGGCCGCTCGATGAACTCCGGTCGGTCTTCTGGTACATTGGCGTGCTGATGACGTCGGTCAGCGCGATTCTTCTCGGCATCTTGCTCATGCTCGCCGCCTCCGGCATCTACGCCATCATGTCGTTTTCGGTCGCCGAGCGCACCAGGGAGATCGGTATCCGCACCGCCCTCGGTGCCCGGCGGAGTAGCATCGTGTTCACCGTCGTGCGACGCGCACTCACGCAACTGGGCGCAGGCGTTCTTCTCGGCATGCCCTTCGCTGGGTATCTGTACTTCATAACCAAGGCCGATCAGGCCAATCCCGTTTCGGCATACTCGACGGCCGTCGTGGTGCTCATCGTGGGTGTGGGTGTGATGGTCACGATCGGAATGCTCGCGTGCACCGCGCCAACATTGCGTGCGTTGAGGATCATGCCGACCGAGGCACTCCGGGAGGGGTAGGTTGCTGTCAGGTTGACGGACTCAATGCGAGGGCGTGCACCGACAGACATCGTTGCGCGTGCGCGGCGGGTGTGAACCGGCGCACCCGTTCTCGCGCCCTCGTCGACGCGCGACACGCACCCTTACAGCGAGAAGATCATCCTCAAGCGCAGAACATGTGGGACACTGGGCCATGGTCAGGTTCCGGTCCCAACTGCTGCGCGTCCATGGCGGGCTGCTGATGGTCCTGGGCCTGGGGAACGCCGCCCTGTCCACGTGGGGCATGCAGACCGGTGAGGGCCTCATGGGCTTTCTGGCGGAGCATCGCCTGGGTCACGTGGGGCTGATCCAGGCGTATCTGCTGGTGGTGATCTTGGGGTTCCTGCTGGTCCGGGGCGCCCGGATGCCGGACCCGCGCTTCTGGAACCGCGTGGGGGCCTGCGTGCATCTAGCCATCTTGCCAGCGTACATCCTCCACTGGGACTTCTTGGCTGAGGTGGCCGGGCCGGGGATGCGCAACGCCATCGGCATCCACCTGGCGTTCTTGACGTTGGAGTGCGTGGCAGGGTTTACCCGGGCCAGCGACGCGGGATGACCGACCTCTTCGGTCGGTACAAGCTGAGACCTATGCGCCCCAACGTCCTCGCCGTTGCCGTCGACTCCTATGCGGGCGCTCAAGGCGACGAGACACCGCGCCGCTTCACCCGTGGAGATCAGCTCGTCGAGATTCGTGCGGTCGTCGCCCAGTGGCGCACGCCGGACCACCGGTACTGCAGGGTCAGGACGGCGGGTGAGACCTACACACTACGAGCAGGATGCGACTCGGGAGGGTGGAAGCTGACGGA
>JAPULP010000080.1 GCA_027294815.1 Gemmatimonadota bacterium
CGCTCGCCACAGCCGTCACCAGCCCGGTATTACTGACCGTCGCGATTCCTTCGTTGCCCGACGACCACGTCAGGTTGGGGTTCGTGATCTCCGAGCCGCCCGCGTCCATCACGGACGCCGAGACGGTTGCCGTATCCCCTGACCCAGCTAGAACCAACGAACTGGGCGACAGTGTTATCGAGGCCGCGACCTGCTGGACGGTGACTGACGCGGTTCCGGTGGCGGAGCCAGAAGTCGCCGTGACTGTTGCTGTTCCGTCGGCTACGGCCGCGACGAGACCCGTGGACGAAACGCTCGCGACGGATGACGGAGAGGACACCCAGGCAACTGACGCCCCGCTCATCGTAGCCCCGTTCTGATCGCGCACCGTAGCAGTCAGTTGCTCCGTCGCCCCGAGCGACGAGAAAGACAGTGCGGTTGCCGAGAGAGTGAGGGTTGTTGCGACGGGCGTGGGGGCGTCTGTCGGACCGACGGGAGCGTCGGTTCCGCAACCGAGGATAGAGAGGCTCACCAGGAGCGCGACTCCGACCACTCCCCAACGGTCGAGTCCCTTGACGAGTCGATTTGTCATTGTCCCATTCGGTCAGTAACGGATTCCGGGCTCGATGGTCTCGTCGTCGGGGCGGGCGTCCTATGGGCGTCTACAGCGGCGGCGGGGCCAGCATCGGCGACTGTCTAAGACGTGACTATGAAGTGGGGTACATAGGGCCGCAAGAGTTGCAGCGGTGCAACAGGCGACCCTCTCTATGATGTCACGACGGTCGCGGCCGCCGCGCCCGCCGTGCTCGCTCCTCACTGGCCACAATCTCGAGTGAACCGTATCCTTGTCAAAAGGGACGAAAAAACCGGATCTCGAACCGAGGCTTTGTGGCCGACCTCCTGGACTCTCTCAAAGCCGCTCTCGCCGACCGCTACCGCCTCGGACGGGAGCTGGGCAGCGGCGGGATGGCGACGGTGTACCTGGCCGAGGGGAAGAACACGGTGCACGTCAAACCCCCTCTTGGACGTGCCAGGGATAGTCTCGCCAACAGCGCACACACGGCACCGGAGGGTGGCCCTCGTGCAGAGCACGGAGATCCTGAGAACTCAAGATTCCCCCGACGATCGCATACAGTGAGACGAACGACACACTAGCTGGCGTATATTCAGGCCTCGGAACGTGCGGGCATCGGCTGACCACCTCGTCGGCGTTTCGTTCCGGGGCTTCGGTCTTGAATGGCATCTTCCCCGCCGAACCTGTCACCTCTGTTGTCCAAGGCCCACGATCCGACCGTCGAGTTGCCATTCGCTACGAATCACAACCCCCATGTGCGAGAGGGCCGTAACTGCTACATCGACGATGTTGGGGGGAGTGTCGGGTGTTCCACGGATTGTCGACGGACCGCTCGCCAGGTAGAAGATGGTCCGTTCTTGCTCAGACTCTCCGCCGTGACCGCCGTCGTCCGTCCGACCGTGATCGGTGCTGATGAGGATCAACCAATCCTCCAGGCCAAACGCCAGCCTGCGTGTCAAGGCCGCAACTAATGCTCCCACCTGCACGTCCGCGATTTCGATCGCCCTGCGATACTCCGGATCCAGGGAGCTGGTCTTGTGTCCGACCCCGTCGATGGCGGACAGCCAAACAAAGACGGCGTCAAGATCGAGGTACTCCAGTGCCACGGTCGCCCAGGAAACGCTCGCAGCGTCGCTGTCAAACGTAGGTGTTGCATCGATCGCATCGCCCAGCAAGGTGGTCCAGCCAAAGGAAGACCGGCCGAGAATTGCCAAAGTGTTGAACGTCGGATCGACTTGTTCCAGGCGAGTGAAGAAGTCGCGGTACCTCGCGTAGTCATTTCCCGTCAAGTCATTGCTGGTCACGCGGTGTTTGTTGGCCCACACGCCGGTGAGCATGTTGGACCAACCATGTCCACTCACGGTGGGCGGTCGCGTTTGGGCACGGTCGCTGAATGTACCCTGTGCCATGAGGGAATCGATGTTGGGAGTGTGTACGCTTGCCAGGACGTCGACACGCACACCATCCAAGCCAATGAGAAGCACCTTCGGGCGTGATCCATCGACACCGGAGATGTCCCCGCACGCCACGAACGACACGCAAAGGCAGGCGGCTGCGACAGATCTGACGGACGTAATCATATCCATTCGACATTGTTTCCGTGACTCACGAACACCTTTGAGGTATTCGGTCGTTGGCAAGACCTACCCGGAGGCACGATCGATGCCCGGACATCCCTCGCCGTCGAGTGACGGTCCCTCAACTCGCGCTCGGTGGTGTAGTGGTCGGCGAGGGCTACTTTGAGTCGCTGTAACTAGTCGCTCATCCTGGTCTAAACTACAGGTTGGACGAGAACTAGCGAGGAACGCCATGAGACGGCCATCCCTACGAGTGGGCAAACCGCTCAGAGCTCGCCCCGTTACCGGCGTCCGTCGTCGCGCTGCTCGCGAAGCCGAACGGTAGGGCCGGTTTCGACCCGCAGCCTGTCACTGGATCGCCCGCCAGCAGGGGGAAGAGTCTTGCATGCGATGAACGCGTCCTCGCGATGGCTGGCGGCATGGTTCGGTGGACTCTGGGAGCCGCAGCGGGGAAGGCGCGGTCACAACCACGGTCACAGAACCCGCTGTCGCTCATGGTCGCTGGCGGTTGCCACGAGCCCGTAAGTCGTTGATAAATGGCGCTGGCGGTTGCTGGCGGGTGTGCGCTTCTCGCTTCACATACCGGAGGTCACAGGTTCGAGTCCCGTACCGCCCATTGAACGAAGTGAAAGGTACTGGCAACTTAAGCTGATTCTTGCCCGCTTGGACCTCTCGCCCAGACAGCAAACGCCCGAATACCGTGTTTCCTGCGCTTCGGAGCACGTGTTTCTCGCCGGTTTCGAGTTAGCTTGACAGTGTCCCGACAAGGATCCCGGTGGTCAACGGGCAGACGAGTAGACGTCGATAGAAGCAAAGTGGCAATCCACGGTACCGTTTGGCCTTGCGTACTGTGGCGACTCAGAGAGAAAAAGCCCGACGCCGTGAAGCGCCCTTATTCCTGCCCCTGCAGCACTACAGATCAACGAGGTGAAGTTGCATGCAGAATCTT
>JAPULP010000081.1 GCA_027294815.1 Gemmatimonadota bacterium
CCCGCCTGAGGGAGGTTCAGGCGGGGCACCGGTGAGGTTCCCCGGCGGCCTTTTGCAGGGCTCCAGTGAGGTGCCCTTGGGCTGGGATTCTGCCGCTCGACGAGGGCGATGGCAGCTGGAATGGGCGCACCACCCAAGGTATTTTCGTCTACACCCGGTCCTTTGCGGTGCGAAAGCGCATTAGGCGGCGAGCGATTATGCGGCGAGCTTGGCAGGCTCCGAATGGCGGACACGGCGGTCGGCGGAGTAGTTTTGAGGGTCTTCGCGAGCGGGCGCCCGCGAGGGTTCAAAAACACGGTATACTGGCCAGGAGTGGGAGTTATGGAGTTCTGGCGAAAACGAGTTAGGCGGGCAACTCCACCGTGGTGGAGGAATCACGATGGTCAGTAGGATTTTTCTCGTGATCACACTCGCTGCACAAGCGCCCACGCTCATGGCGCAGGTCCGCGGCGAAGCCGTGAAGTTCTCTGCCACGACCACATGATGGATTGACTGTTCAATTCCGTGACCTTCCCTCTACCTGTGTTGAGAAGTGCAGTACGACCACAACATCCTGCGCCTGTTCCTTTATCATCATGAAGTTGCCGGTACGCGGATCTACATCGTAATCGGCATACACCGAGCTTCGCAGGTAGCTGTCATTGAACAAGGTCTCACGACTCACCACTCGAAAAGTCGGTGAGGTTTCCACAGTGGCGGCCATCAACTCGTTCAGGGCGCGGTAATAAAGCTCCGTCCCGTTCCGCGACCAGCGAGGTGCCGTACCACCGTCGCGCGAAATCCGGAACTGCGCCCCCGGGTTCGGAAATGAACGCACGTACACCTCCTGCCGACCGGATTGGTTGGACACGTAGGCCAGCCAGCCACCGTCAGGCGAGATGGTAAGCATCGCTTCGTCGGCAGGTGTTTGCGCATAGGGCCGACGGTCCTGAGAGCCGTCAATGGCGGCCACGAACATGTTTCGCACCACAACAGGTCTCGTGTCTGATCGGTAGGCAAGCCAGCGGCCGTCCGGCGAGATTTCGTGCTCCCAGATTTCCCACGGATCCTCGAAGAACAGTGTGGAGCCGCTGCTTCCATCGGCTGGCATGGAAAAGAGGTTTTCAGAGGAGTCCACCGAGATCGTAAAAACGATGCGTTCTCCATCGGGAGTCCAGTTCGGATGCGTGGCACGCTGGTCTGCAGGAAACACCGTCATAATCTCCTGATCCACGTCCCAAACCCGCAGTCGCCCTTCGATGGTCAGTGACACTTTATCACCGGCTGGCGAAAAACGCGGGCTTTTGAATTGATGGACTCCTGCGTTATTGATTGGTGTTTCACTACCGGCCCGATCGACGGTGACCAAGGTGCGCCCAGTCATCGACCCTGCGCGGGAAAAAACGAGCGAGCCATTCCTAGAAACGGCGAGATGCGGTGGGCCGTTTGCGGGTACAGATACGTGGTCGAGAATCGGGATCGGCGGGCCAGTGACTTCTAGGCGGTCCGAATCAAAGGGTAAGGCAACTACCGAGCCGTCCGAGCGGGCGAAAACGAGGTGACCGGTATCGACGTACTCTGGTGCGAGGCCCAGTTCTGCGAACTGCGTCACCTGCCCGGACTGGAGCGACACCGCGGCCACGCTGGCCGTGGCCAGATCTCCCTTCCACACCGTGAACACGACTGCCCGACTCTCGGGGAGAAAATGTGGCCAGCGATGTTCGATTTCGTTGCGGCTTGTGTCCGGCTCGGTGAGCACTCGGGCGGCGCTTCCCGCCGCGGGCATCAGCCGAAGGCCACCGCTCTGCGCACCAAACACGATCACGTCGTCTCCACCCCAGCTGGCCCCGTGTACAACTTCCGTCGCCACATCCCCGATCACTTGCACCGGCCCCCCAGCGGCAGGAACCCGGTGCATCTGGCCAGTAGCCCGGCTGAAGAAACCGATCCACTGGCCATCGGGCGAGAAAAAAGGACTCCGGCCCCAGGCAGACAACCGATGGCTCTCCAGATCGGCAACGGCACGCACAAAAAAACTCGATGCGCGCATATCTTCTCCCGCACTTGTGATGACACCGCGCTCGACTCCGCGGTATAGGAATCGAGACCCGTCAGCCGAAAAAGCCAACCCACCGTCGGGACCGCCCCGGAATACCACCTGATCCGGCGGTTGCAAAACGAACCGGACTGGGGGTGGGGAGGTAACCGGGCGGTGGGAGACAATCCAGGTTAACATCCCAACCAGAAGCGTGACCAGTGCTGTGGTCGTCACCGATAACGGGTTCCAGAGGCTTGTCCCGTAGGCGTCCTTCGCGGTCGCGATGCTCGGCATCGTGAAGTTTGGGTCGGCCATCGCTTCCGCAAATCGCTTTGCACTTGGAAAACGGTCCGCAGCGAGTTTTTCCAGCGATCTTGCCACCGCGGCTGCGACATTTTGGGGAACAGACCGGCGGAGTTCGTGGACGGGACGTGCCTGGTCCGTGACGATCTTCATGATGATCGCCTGCACCGACCCACCCGTATGCGGCGGCTCGCCGGTCAGCATCTCGTAGAGCACGGACCCCAGCGAGTAGATGTCGGAACGGTACGTGATGTCTTTCTCCGCCGTCGCCTGCTCCGGACTCATGTAGTGCGGCGTGCCGAGTGAGAGACCCGTTTCCGTCATCCGCCCACCAGCGGCAGCACTCACAGCCAACGCGATCCCGAAGTCGGCCACCATCGCGCGACCGTCGTGGAGCAGGATATTCTCGGGCTTGATGTCCCGATGGATCACGTTGTGCCGATGCGCGTAGTCCAGCGCGTCGGCAACCTCGGTGGTGATCTTCACCGCCTCGTCTATCCCGAGTTGCGTTTCGCGGTTCAGCTTGTCGCGCAGCGTTTCGCCGTCGATGAACGGCATGACGTAAAACAGGAAACCGTCGGCCTCGCCCGAATCGAAGAGGGGGAGAATGTGGGGGTGCTGAAGACTCGCGGTGGTTGTGATTTCCTGCACGAAACGTTCGGCCCCAAGCACCGCGGCGAGTTCGGGGCGCAAGACCTTGACCGCGACCTTGCGTTTGTGCTTCAAGTCCTCCGCGAGGTATACGTTTGCCATGCCGCCGGCGCCGAGCTCGCCCTCGATGGTGTACCGGTCGGCGAGGGCGGTGGTCAGCCGCTCGAGCGTCTCAGTCACACGTCATTCCCGGAACCGGCAAAGGTCAAGAGCACGCTCAGCGCCCCACCCGCGCTCGAAGCTCCTCGAACCAGTTCAGCACGATGACCGCGCCCAGCGTCTCGGTCGCGTTTTGCCGAATGAAGATGAACGATTGGCCGTCAGGACTCAGCGCGTACAGGCGGTGTCGGGTGTCCGCCTCGTAGCCGATCGTCGAGAACAACACCTGTTCGGACACGACTCGGAATGACGGGTTCTCGGAAATGGTGACGGCCACCAAATCGCCCGACACGTTGCGATAGAACAGCTCACGCCCGCTATGCGACCAGAGGGGTGATGTTCCCCCGCCGCGGGAGATCTGCCACCGGGCCGATCTGGCGTCGGGGAACGGTCGGACATAGACCTCGTCCCCTCCCGATTCGGTCGAGCCGTACGCCAGCCAACGCCCGTTCGGGGAGAGGATCGGGGAGTACTCCTCGGCGCCGGTGTCGAGCAGATCGACTGGTGCCGTGTCTCCCTGCGTGCGCCGCGCATAGATCTCCCGTGCGCTCCCCGAACCCTCTCGATAGAGCAACCAGATCCCGTCGCGATGCAATATCCCCTCGTCGATCGCGCGGGGAGACGACAACAGGATCTCAGGCGGTCTGCTGCCATCCGCGGGGACCGTGTAGAGCGCGGACTCACCGCCCGCGTCCGAGATGAACAGCACCGAGCTGCCGTCGGGCGTCCAGGTGGGCCGGTAGCTGTACCGCCCCATCGACGCCAGGCGGGCCGCCGGACCGTCATCCAACTCCTTGACCCAGAGTTCCGTCCGGCCTCCCTGCTGGACCGAGAACGCGAGGCGGTCGCCACTGGGTGAGAGGCCGAGACCCTCGAATTGGCCACGCCACTCGGGATCGATGAGCCTCTCCAGGCCGTCGCGGTCGACGCGAACGATCTCCATCGGCTCCGGTTGTCGCTCGTACAGCAGCGTGCCCTCGCGGCTGAGCGCGAGGGGGACGGCGTCGAGCACTTGGGTCCGGACTTCGGATTCCAACACGGTTGGAGTATCGCGCAGCTCAAGGCGTTTGGTGTCGAACGACGCCGCCGCGATCGTGCCGTCGCTCCGCGCAACGACCAGGTGGCCCGAGGCGGCGTACAGCGCGCGCGTGCCCGAGGTGAGCACAGAGACGTCGCGTGACGCCAGATCCACGACCCCGATATCGGGCGGCGCCGTCGGTCGCCATATGGTGAAGAACACCGCCCCACCACCGTCCAGCACCGCGGGGGTGGTATAGAACAGCTCGTCCCGGGTGGGGTCAGGCTTCACCACGAGCTCCGGGACCCCACCCTCGTCTGGCACCCGGTAGAGCGAGAGTTCTCCCGGCGCGCCTCCCGCGAAGTAGATCCAGCCGTCATCACTCCACGCGAGACCCTGCGCGTGCACGGAGTCGCTCAAGATGGTGACCGGCGCGCCTCCTGAGAGTGTGACATACCGAAGTGCCCCCGGGAAGCCGGTCCCGTACGCAATCCGGCTCCCGTCCGGAGAGAACACCGGTGTCCATGCCTCTTCGACGCCGGGAATGAGTGTCGGCTCGAGCTCGTCCCGGGCGCGGAGTGCCAACCCGCCGGGATCGACTGGGTACACGATGAGCGCGCCATCCGGCGAAATCGCCGGCGCGAGCCCCCATGCGCGGGGGTCCACCACCATCACGAATCGACTCACCGGCTGGGGCGGCGTCCGGGTCCATCCTCGGTAGGCCACGACGCCCAGCACCACCGTCAGTCCCGCGAGCGCAAGCATCGCCGGGTGCGTGGCGATCGCACGCGGTCTCGGCGGAGCGCCGGCCACGACGCCAGCTTGCGTCGCGTGCTCGCCACCGTACGCCTCGTTGCCGAGGGCCTCCGCAAACTTCGCAGCGCTCTCAAACCGATCCGCCGCCAACTTCTCCAGAGACTTGGCCGTCACTGCTGCGACGTGGGGCGGCACTGACTTCCGCAGCTCAGTCACCGGCTGCGCGTCTTCGGTGACGATCTTCATGATGATTTGCTGCGCCGAGGAACCGACATGCGGTGGGCTACCCGTCAACATTTCATACAGCACGCTGCCCAACGAATAGATGTCGGCGCGGTTTGT
>JAPULP010000082.1 GCA_027294815.1 Gemmatimonadota bacterium
ATCGGAGCAGACGTTCTACACGTAGTACGCGCCACGACGGCGCGATCTGCTCAGGCTGCGTGCAATGACCCCGGCCAGGGCTCCACGCCCAGCCTGCGCCCCCACGTCCCCCACATCCTGAACCATGTTCATCAGCATCAACCTCTCCCGGCACTTCTGACAGTCAGCTACATGAGTGTTGAGTAGTTGGGATTCTTCGTCCGGGAGGTCGTTCTCTAGCCAGGCGAGGAGGGTGGGCCAGGTGGGGCAGGTGCCGGTCATCTACCGCCCGTCGGCACCAGCCGCTTCAACTCCTCGAACCAATTGACGGCAGCCACGATTCGGCGCAGCGGCACAGGGTTGTCGTCCTCGATCATGAGAAAGCGACCGTCGGGGGCAACTCCATACGTCCGGTAGTTGAGCGTGTCGCCCTGGACGTATGGACGCTCGAAGAGTATCTGAGGCCTCGAAGGCTCTTCGTCTTCGAACGCAACAGACATCATTCTCGCCCCGTTTCGATAGAAAATCTCGTCACCGCTCGGCGACCATAGGGGTTCGGTGCCACCATCCGCCGAGATCTGCCGTCTCCCTCCCGCTCCCACGTAGGGCTGTACGTACACTTCCCGGGGCCCAGATTCGTTCGATGAGTAGGCCAACCAGCGACCATCCGGCGAAAAGGCCGCGTCGCTCTCGTTGAAAGGACCTACGGCAAACTCCTGCGGCTGCTGGCCCTCCTCCATTCTCAACGTGAGGATGTCCCAACCCGTGCCTTGCCGGAATTCCGAAAAGGCCAAGACATCGCCCGCTCGCGTCCAAGAGTTGGGGTACTGGTTGTTGTCACCCTCCAGCAGCCGCTCCGCCTCCTGCCCCGGGTCTGCCGCTTGGATCCAGAGGACCCGACGCCCCAGTCGACCAGACGAGAACACCAAACGATCGCCATCGGGTGCCCAGATCGGGCGAAAGTTGTTCGCATCGAAGGTGAGCCTGCTGAGGATGTCGCGCCCAACGTCGTGTATCCATACCTGCACATTGACAGCTTCGACCGAGACCGCTATCTGCTCCCCGTCAGGCGAGATACTCACACCTTGGTACCAACGGCTGTTCTCGGTTACTGGTTCGGCTGCCCCTTCACGATCCACCCAGACGAGGCGACGCTCCACGGCGTTTGTCGGGCCGGGTACGTACAGCAGCGTTCCATTGTCGGCGACGGCGAACTGGGCGGACCCGAAGTACGGATAGGTGATGACCCCGTCGAGGACCGTGATCGGGTCTCCGGTGACAGCAAGGTTCTCGGCGTCGAAGGGGACCGCCAGGAGCGTCCCGGCTCGCGCATAAAGAAGATGGCCCGTAGGTAGGTACTTCACGTAACTGCCACCCTCGAAGAGGGTCACCCGGTCGCCGGTCGTGAGCGACTGTGCCTCGACGATGGCATCGTCGAAGGAATCGGTATCGGAGCGCTTGATTGTAAAGATCACGGCGTTGTCTCCGGGGAGCACTTCCGGCAAGCGATGGCTGATCTCCCGGTTGTCCGAGGCGCGCGTCGTCAGCGGCACGGGCGTGCCGCCTTCGTCGGAGACGATGTAGAGCCCTTCGTTACTGCTGGGGGCAAAGATGATTCTGCCGTCGTTCGTCCACGTGGCTCCTCGCTGCTCCAGCGCGTCGCAGAGGACCCTTGGCGCCCCGCCGCCGAGCGGGACCTTCTTCAGCTTGCCCTCGGCGAAGAACGCCACCCATTGCCCATTGGGCGAGAATATCGGAGAAATCGCGTCCTGCGTGCCGGGGATCGGCGCGACCTGCAGCGTATCCAGGTTCCGCAGGTAAAGTTGTCGCTCGCCGTCGTTCACGGCGACGTAGACCATGCGCCGACCATCGGGCGAGATCGCCATGACGGGGGCCGGGTTGTCACTGGGCTCGAAGGCTTCTTCCGGTGGCAGATCGATCGAGAAGCGCGAAACGACAGGTTCAGGCCCCTCCCCAGCCGAAGCACCGAGGGAGCGCCAGACGGCCACGGCGGTAACCACGACGGCGACCGCGGCAATCGCCCACGGCAGATACCGACCCCACAAAGAAGCTCGCGTGGGTGCCGCCGGTGGCTCCAGGGGTGCGGACGGAAGTCCTAACGCGATTTGTCGGCGCAAGAGCCGGAGCCGAACCGCCAGGTCATCGGCGTGCTGGTAGCGATCCACGGGGTCCTTTGCCAATAACTTTTCGAGAACCCACTCCAACTGGTTCGGTAACTCGCTCTTGATTTCGGTGACAGCAACTGGGGTTTCGTGCACGATGCGCTGCAGCGTCTCGACCGAGCTTCGCCCCGCGAACGGTTGGCTACCTGTCACCATCTCGTAGATCAGCGTACCGAGAGAGAAGAGGTCCGCGCGGTGATCGACAGTCTTTCCCTCGACTTGCTCGGGTGCCATGTAACCGGCCGTGCCGAGCACCGTCCCGGCGCTGGTCTCCAAGTTGGTGGGAGAAAGTGGCGGCGTCGAATCGGTGCCCGTGGAACCGGACGGCTCGGTGAGTTTGGCTAGCCCGAAATCGAGAATCTTCGCGTGGCCGTCGCCGGTGACGAAGACGTTGTCGGGTTTCAGATCCCGATGAACGATGCCGGCCGAATGAGCCACGGCAAGCGCTTCGGCGATTTCGATCGCCAAGTCCAACGCCTTCTTAGTCGCCAACGGGCCGGACCTAAGCGGCCGTGAGAGAGGCTCCCCCTCGAGGTACTCCTGGACCATGAAGTGGACGCCGGGGTCAGCATCGTCTTCGCCGCTGCCACCCTGCGCCGTTTCGAATCCGACGTCGAATACGGCGGCGATGTGGGGGTGGTTGAGGGCGGCGGCGGCGCGAGCCTCTTGCTCGAAGCGGGCCAAACGCTCGGGGTCCGAGGCGAATTCCGGGGGCAGCACCTTGATCGCCACCTTGCGGCCCAGGCGAGTGTCCTCGGCGAGGTACACCTCGCCCATGCCGCCTGCGCCGAGCTGCTCGATGATCTTGTAGGGACCTAGGGAGGTGCCGATCATCGCGAGCCGCCCGTCGGCACCAGCCGCTTCAGCTCCTCGAACCAGTTGAGGATGACGTTGAGGCGGGGCCG
>JAPULP010000083.1 GCA_027294815.1 Gemmatimonadota bacterium
ACCAGACCGACCCCGCCGCCGATCACGACTAGGCCCAGACCACCCATGAGCACGAGCCGAATGACGTCGCCCGTTTGCGCCCCCAATGAAATGCGTATGCCCATTTCCCGCGTGCGGCGTGCTACCGCGTAACTCACCACGCCGTACAGTCCGATGCACGCCAGTGTCATCGCCAACGCGGCGAAGATCGAAATAAGCGCCGCCGCCATTCTCGGCAGGTAGTAGATGACGCCGATGTGGTCGTCCAATGTGATGGCCTGTGTAACGAAGAAGTCTGGATCGACCGACAACACCTGGGCACGCAAGCCGTTCACTAGTTGCGCAACCGGTGCATTTCCCCTTACCACGATGTGCATGGTCGACAGCCGGTTCTGCAAGATCGGTACATACAAGAACGGTTGAGGAGCTTCCCCGAGGGTCTTCACTTTGGCATTTGCGGCAATGCCGACGATCATCGCCTCTCCGGACCCCCCTAGACGGATCGTTCTCCCAACGGGCGGCTCGTTGGGCCAGTAACGTTTTGCGAATGCGTCGCTGATAATGGCTACGGTTTGCGACGTCGAATCGTCCGACGCGGTGAACGCCCTACCGTGGAGCATCGGGATGCCGAACACATCAAAGTAATCCTCGGACACCCCACCGGTCTCGATGAATACCTGCTCGCGGCCATTCGGAAACTCCACGCCGGGAATGCTCACTCCCCAACTCGAATTCCCCAATGCCAGTGGAAGACGATTCGACATGCTCGCCTGGGTAACACCCGGGACCGAGCGTGCAGCATCCAGCAGGCGCTGATTCAGGGCCAGGTACTCGTCGGAGTTGTAGCCACTGCCACGGGCATCGACCGAAACGATAGCGGCCGGCTCGGTAGAGAAGCCAAGATCCACCTCGAGCGCCGACCGGAGACTCCTGATGAACAATCCTGCGCCGATGAGCAACACCAGCGACATCGCCATTTGTGCGACGACCAGCCCGTTCCGGAGATTGACTCGCCCGCCACCGGCCACCCCGCCGGCTTCATCACGCAACACGGGTGCTACTTCGGTGCGCGTGCCCTGCAGCGCCGGAATTAAACCAAACAGAATGCCCGCCAGCGCGGCGATGCCAAACGTGAAGGCGAGCACGCGGAGGTCGAGACCAATCTCCAGATTGATGACAAACGGAAGGGGCGGTTCCAAAGAGAGCAATATTCGAGATATCCACACGCCGACGACCAACCCCAACGCACCACCCATCACACCGAGCAACACAGATTCCGTGAGAAATTGCCGCACCAATGTTCCCCTTGTTGCACCGAGCGCCAACCGCACTGCGATCTCTTTGCGCCGATCGGTGGCGCGTGCGAGGAGAAAGCTCGCGAGATTGGTACACGTGATGAGCAGTACGATACCGACAACCACGATCAACAGCGCGGCCATCGCCTTGATCGGCCGGTCAAGTCCGGGATGCAGCGCCACGTCGCTGTACGGGACGACATCGAAGTCCCACCGTCGATTCGTACGGGCGCGGTCGGCGTCGATGCCCGCAGACATCACTTCGAGCGCAGCTCTTGCCTGGGCCGCCGTAACCCCTGGGCGAAGCCGCGCCGAGGCGCCGAGGTTGCTGTTGTCGTAGCCACTCGGGTACAGGTGGTTTTCCATCTGCATGGGGACCCACACGTCGGGGAGCAGGCCCATCACCCGTCCCGGAAACGACTTCTCCACCACGCCCACAACCGTGTACTGCCGACCGTTCAGTCGGACGGCCGATCCCACCAGCGTCGGATCGCCCCCGAGCGCGTTGCTCCAGTATCGATGCGAGAGGAGAACGACCGGATGGGTCCCCGGGGTCATGTCCTCCTCAGCCACGAATGTCCGGCCCGCCACGGCGGACACGCCATGCAGCTCGAAGTAGTTGGCGTTGACCAATTCGACCATCACGATGTCACCGGGCCCGTCGCCACGGCCGATGTGCCCGCTTGCCCACTTGTACGAAGTGACACTGGTAAACAAGTCGGTCGTCCCTTCGCGCAAGTCGTCTACGTCGCGATGCGATATGTAGTTGTAGTCGCCGTCGGGATAGAGACGGTGAACTTCCGCCAGACTCTGCGGATCCGCCATCGTGGGTTGCCGGAAGAACACACCGTTGATGATGCTGAAGATCGCGGTGTTGGCTCCGATGCCCAACGCGAGAGTCAGCAACGCCACGGTGGTAAAACCGGGCCTCTTGCGAAGTGATCGCAGCGCAAATCTCAGATCGCTCAGTCCACGATCCATATTCCACACCTTTCTCCGTCCGGCATGCGATGCGAGCGCCGCGCGTCCCGTCAACTTGCGGACACCATCCCGGAGTCTCGACCATCCCATCCCAATGCTCTCGATGACGACGTTGCTTCGCTGAGCCGCGCGTTCGAGGTCGTTCACGAATTCCATTGCCGTCTGATGGCGACGCTTGCTGCTCACCGCCATCGCCTTCTCGACGACTGCCGCCACTCCTAAAGGCAGATCGGGCGTCACGTCACGCACGTTTGGGACGATGGAGGTGAATCGTTTCGCGACCGTCTCCATCGTCGTCGTTCCGGAAAACGGCGGCTGGCCCGTCAACATTTCGAAGGCGACACACGCAAGACTGTACACGTCCGTGCGCACATCAAGATCTTTGTCGCCACTCGCCTGCTCCGGGCTCACGTAGGCCGGCGTGCCCGCCGACGAGTCGATCTCGCCTTTCCGGCCCCACTCGCGCACCTCGGCGTGCACCGCGCGCGATATTCCGAAGTCGGCCAAGTACGCGTGATCACCGGCAAGCAAGACGTTGGCCGGTTTGATGTCGCAGTGGATGATCCGGTTCTGGTGTGCGAATTCGAGCGCCGCGGCAACATCGCGCACCATGCTCAGCGTTTCGCCCAGCGAAAGCCGCCCCTTCCGCTCCACCAATTCCTTGAGCGAGCCGCCGCGCACGTAGGGCATGACGTAATACGGATAGCCGGCCGCCTCGCCGGCATCCAACAATGTCGGAATGTTCGGGTGCTCCAGCCGTGCGGTGCGCCGGATTTCCTTCAAGAACTGCTCCGCCCCAACCCCACTCACCGCCTCCGGCGACATGACCTTGACGGCCACCTGCCGGCCCAGCTTCACGTCGCGCGCGAGGTAGACCGTGCCCATTCCACCCCGGCCCAGCTCGTGATCGATAACGTACCGGTCGATCAATGCCGCTTGGAAATCTGCGCTCGACTGGTGGGTCCAGGAGTCGCTCTCCTCGACCTCGAACAGCTCGTCGAACGGAATCCCGAGCCCCTCGAGCAATTTCTCCCGCGTCCGCGGCGAGACGTACGGGTGCTTCCCGTTCACCACTTCCGAAAAGTGGCCACGTGAAAGGCCGAGCTTCATGGCCCAGTGATTCTGGGACAGGCTACTCTGAGATAAAGCTTCGAGCAGGCGCTGCCGTTTGAGCTTTACTCGCATACCGCGGCGGACTCCAAGGGAACAGCCAACTACGATAACGTATCTGGCACGGCATTGTTGCAGATTGGAGCCTCTGAAGACAAAAAAGTGTTCGTGACTGTTCGATTGCGCCCATCCAACAACGAATTCGGTCCCCAGACTGTCCGGAGCACCGCGAGATCATCGCAAGTGTCCCAGTCCGCAGGACGCGCCGCAGGGAAGGCGAGATGAGAACACCTCGGGTCCAGCAACAATCGGTCAACTACCGCAAGGAAACGGTTACGCACCTTGAAACGCCCGAGTATAGCCTGAGCGGGTGCACAACCATTGCTTTCCCACACGAGCCGAGGCGACCTTATGGGTATGGCTGCCCCCACCTACTACACCGCCGACATGGTCCGGGCAATGCCCGACGACGGCAACCGGTACGAGACCGTCCACGGGGAGCTGTTGGTGACCCCGTCTCCCAGGCTTTGGCATCAGGAGATCGTCGGTCGCCTGCACATCGCCGTCCACGAATACCTCAAGGTGTACTCGGTTGGGCACGTGCTCCATTCGCCAGCCGACATTTCCTGGGGCGATGACACGCTGGTGCAACCCGATCTCTTCGTGGCCGATCTGGAACAGGTGCGGACGCTGGATTGGCGCGAGGTAAAGACGCTGCTGTTGGTAATTGAGGTGCTAAGCCCGTCGACCGCCCGTTACGACAGGTTCACAAAGCGTCGTTTGTACCAAGAGGTAGATATCCCGAACTACTGGATCGTGGACCCG
>JAPULP010000084.1 GCA_027294815.1 Gemmatimonadota bacterium
GAGGCGATCATCCGCCTAGCAGCCTTCCATGAGGCCCGCACAACGGGAGCTAAGGGACACCTAAGGGACACCCAAGACCCTAAAACGACGAAAACCCCCAGGTTTTCTGAGGGTTTTGCCATGGAGGCGCGGGGAATCGAACCCCGGTCCGAACCTCGATCCGAAGCCGCTCTACGTGCGTAGGTCGCGCTTGAGGTCTCCGGCGGACGGCGCACGACCGGCCAAGCCGCCGAACAAGCTCCCTGAAGCTTGAGCCACACTCGGAAGCAACGTGCGGCAGCAGCCCGAATTTGCGATACTCACGCGCCGCCTCAGGCGGGCTGCAACGTGAGCAGGTGCGTTAAGCCCTAAAGCTTAAGCAGCCAATGCCAGATCAGTATTGGCAATTGAGTGTTTCCCGGCGGGTTTAACCAGGACACCGAGAACCTGGACACGCCACGACAACATCACGCGACCCGTCGAAGCCAGTCGCCCCCCTGAACTCCCTAAACCATTGTAAAGAATAAATTTAGCTAACCGATCAGGGGAGTCAACCGCCTCACTTTTCTTCACCCTGGGCCGCTTCTACCCGGTTGCCACCCGCCTTTTTCGCGCGATGCAGGGCCGCGTCAGCCGCCGGCATGAGATTCGCTATCTCCGGGCCGCCCTCCGGACTCGCGGCCACTCCGATCGAACACGTGAGGGGAACCTCGGTCCCGGCCCACTCCCAATCGGTCCCGTCAACCGCCCCACGGATCCGCTCGGCTACCACCTGCGCGGCCCCGGCCGTGGTTTCGGGAAGCCACACCACAAATTCCTCCCCACCTATGCGAGCCGCAACGTCATCGGGCCGAACGGCGGCTCTGAAAATCCGCGCCAGGTGCTTGAGCGTGGCATCACCAGCGGCGGGGCCGTACTTGTCGTTGATGCCTTTGAAATGATCGAGGTTTACACACAGCACCGCACAGGGGTCCACCGAGGCGTTGGCCATTGCCCGCTCGAGAGTGGACCGATTTGGCAGTCCCGTCAGGCCGTCTCTGTTGGCCCGATCTTCGGCCGCTCTGACGGCAGTGGCGGCTGCAATTCGGGGGCCCGTATCCACGGCAAGCCACATGATCCGCTCGCGCAGCGAGGCGTCGAGTTCGTCGTCCGGCCCAAAGATGATGAGGGCACCTACTCCGTCCCGCCCATCCCGCAGTGGGTACGCGGTTCCCTGCTCCGCTTTCAGCCGTCTGTTCGCCGGCACCTTGCCAAACAGTTCTTCGCTCGTGCCGGCAACGATCGCTCCATCTGCCATGGACGCGCGACCCACGGCGGACTCCGGTGTAACGCTGAAGCCAATGAGCCGTCGATCTGCATTGGTGGACACCGCGATGATGGAAGCGCCCTGCGTTTCGGGATCCCGTGCCATGACGGCCGTCGGCCGTCCGGTGATGATGTGTGCGCGATCACACAAACCCGACGCGATGGCCGGAAGTGTATCGAGCCTCGGTGGAAGGTCCACCGGTATCTCACTGGGCGCGGACGCCCCAATTAACAGGGGGCCGTGATCCACTCGAAACTCGCCCAGCATGCGACGCATTTCCGCTTTGAGGTCGGCAATTCGATCGGCCGACGGATCGGTCCCTTCCCATAACACTGCCGCCCCTAACTTGTGATCGCCTACCGCAACCACCACCGTCGCCTCATCACGTGTTACATGCTCTCGCCCATCTTCCATTGCCAGCTTCGCCAACCCCATCATCCGCTGCAACAGCTGCGGCTCCACCGAATCCGCTCGACCACTCATGACCGGCTCGGTCGAACGACCAACCAAGCACGCAGCCGGTGCGCCGTTCGCGCGACGCAGCAAGTCGATGACGTGCTCTACCGATGAAGGGGTTGCTTGGGGGGAGCGCGACCCACTGGAGCGGCGACGTCGCAGAGGTCGTCCTGACAGGCCGACCCCAACCACGACGCCCACAAGGAGTCCGACGATGAGGGCGATCCAGGCGGTCATGTCCTTGGACTCAAACCACTGCCCTTTCCGGATCGAGGTAGTCCCGCAGAATTCCATCAATCTCGGTCATCGAGTCGATTTGATGGAGTCGACCTCGCAAGTCGGCGCTACCCGGCAACCCGCGAGTATACCACCCGAGATGCTTGCGAAACTCGAGTGCCGTGCGTCGGCTATCGCCCTGCGTTTCCAAGACCAACCTTGCATGGTGCCGCGCCACGGCAAATCGTTCTGAAGCCCCGGGCGTGGGTTTCGGCACGCGACCGGCGAGCAAATCCCTCGTCTGCTGAAAAATCCACGGATTACCGAACGACCCACGCGCAATCATGATCCCGGCGCATCCGGTTTCTTCATGCATTCGAGCGGCATCCTCGGGGGTCTTGATATCTCCGTTTCCGACAACCGGAATATCGAGGGCGTCGACCACCGCTTTGATCTCTTCCCACCTCGCGGCGCCACGGTACATCTGCGCTCGCGTCCGCGGATGGAGCGTGAGGGCCGCCACTCCGGCCTCTTGGCACGCCAGGGCGATCCGTACCGGATCCCGCACACTGTCGTCCCATCCACTCCGCGTCTTCGCGGTTACGGGCAACGGCGTAGCTGCCCGGACCGCGTGCACGATCCCCGTCACGAGTCCGAGATCTTTTAAGCACCCCGACCCACCGTTTCGCTGTACGACTTTCTTCACCGGACAGCCGAAATTGATGTCGATGAAATCCGGCTCGTAGTGCCGTGTCACCAGTGCGGCGGCCTCGGCCATACTCTCGGGCTCGGCCCCATATAACTGGATGCCGATGGGACGCTCCTGCGGCGTAAAGAACGCACCATCGTGAACGCTCTTGATGCCCCGACGCAAACCCTCACTGGAGAGGAATTCCGACACAACGACGTCTGCGCCGAACGATCGGCAGAGCCGCCTGAACGGCGGCTCCGAGATGCCCGCCATCGGCGCGAGGAACAAAGGCACGTCGTATCGCACGGGGTATGGGAATGCCATGGTGCCGAAGTTAATCAGACCGTGGAAGGGCAGCAACTCTTGGTGTTTGACAGGTTTAGGGACTTCTCGTACGTTTCGGCCCGGCCGTGCCGCGTAACCAATTTCAGGCCGAAAACCCCTGTCGAAGACGGGAATGACTGATGCACCTACGAGAGTTCTTTTCTGCCGAGGCCATAAAATTACACCTCGAGGGAACCACCAAAGATGAGTTGCTCAAGGAGCTTGTTGCGCTGCTCTCACTGGACGAGAAATCCGAGGGGATGTTGTTCAAGATGCTGAAGCGGCGTGAAAACCTCGGTTCGACCGGCATCGGGCGCGGCATCGCCATTCCCCATTGCCGTTCTCTCGTGGTGTCACGGCTACGTGTGGTCTTCGGACGAAAACCCGCCGGGGTGGATTTCAAAGCGATAGACGACAA
>JAPULP010000085.1 GCA_027294815.1 Gemmatimonadota bacterium
GCGAGCAGACCGCCGTATTCCCGGGCGAACGGTACTCCTTGTGCAACGCATTGGTCGATGATGTTGAGGCTGATCTCGGCGAGACGATACACGTTTGATTCGCGGGCGCGGAAGTCACCGCCTTTTACCGTATCGTAGAACAGCCGGTAGATCGAGTCGCCGTCGTTTTGGTAATTTTTCGCCGCGTTGATCCCGCCTTGCGCGGCAATGCTGTGAGCGCGGCGTGCGCTGTCCTGAAAGCAAAAACACTTGACCTGATATCCCAGCTCACCGAGTGTCGCTGCCGCCGCTGCGCCGGCCAGCCCCGACCCGACGACGATGACGTCGTATTTCCGTTTGTTCGCCGGGTTGACCAGCTTCATCTCAAAACGGTGATGTTGCCATCTCGTCTCTATCGGACCCGAAGGGATCTTGGCGTTCAGCTCCATGAGTAGTCCGGCTATTGGATGAAGCCGGTGAGCACGGCCACCGGAATAGAGATGTTACCGATCACAATGGCCGCCGCCACAACGGCGGACAGCCTACGCCACCGATCGTGCCGATCTTGGTTGAGTCCCAACGTCTGCAGTGAGCTCCAGATGCCGTGATAGATATGAAAACCCACCGCCGTCACGGCGATCATGTACGTGACGGACACACCAATCGATTGGAACCCACTCACGAGATTACGGTAGGCGTCCCCCGAGATGAAACTCGGGTGTGCGTTTCCCCACGTGAAATGCATGAGGTGGTAGACTACGAACGCGAAGATAATCACCCCACCCCACCGCATCGTGCGTGAGGCATAGGTGTCTTCGAGGTGGACGGGCCGCTGATATTTCACGGGACGCGCCGCCCGGGCCATCTGCCAGAGCTGAATCGCCGCGATGATATGCAGGATGAGCGCCACGAGGAGCACGGCACGAGCTACCCATAACAACTCCGAGGGTCCGAATAGCGGTGCGCCGACCTCGCGCAAAAACTCAGCGTAGGCGTTGAATTTCTCCCGACCGGTGAAAGCCTTGAGGTTCCCCGCCAAGTGCCCCACGACGAAGCCGAACAAGATCAGCCCCGTCACCGCCATGACCATTTTCTTCCCCACCGAACTGCGGTACAGCCGAAGTACTCGCTGCATGGTCAATCCGTCTTGCTCCCTGCTCCCAGGTTTTACAAGTCGACCCCAGCCATCGTATCCCGCACGTGCTCGGCCGATTGCTTCAACGCCGCCTGCTCGTCGCGGCTCAGTTCGACTTCGACGATCTGCACGAGGCCGGCTGCTCCCAGCTTGCACGGCACTCCCAGGTACAGTCCCTCGAATCCGTACTCCCCCTCCAACCAGGCGGCACACGGGAGAATTCGCTTCTTGTTCTTAGCGATCGCTTCCGCCATTTGGACCGCGGCCGCTGACGGCGCGTAATAGGCGGAGCCGGTTTTGAGGTAACCTACGATCTCCGCTCCACCCTTTCGGGTACGCTCCACAATGGCATCGAGTTCGCTCCCGTCGATCAACTGGGTCACCGGGATGCCCGAGACGGTGGTATACGAAATGAGCGGGACCATCGTGTCGCCGTGGCCGCCCAGCACCATCGCCTGGATGTCTTCCACGGACACGTCGAGCGCCTCGGCGAGAAAACTCCGATAACGCGCCGTGTCGAGCACGCCCGCCATCCCCACGACGCGATGGCGGGGAAAGCCCGTCACCTCTTTTGCGACCCAGGCCATGACATCCAGCGGATTCGACACCACGATGACGATCGCATCGGGTGAGCATCGCTTGATTTCGTCACTCACCGACTTGACGATCGCGACGTTGGTACGCAACAGGTCGTCGCGGCTCATGCCGGGCTTCCGCGCGATCCCGGCCGTCACAATGACAAGGTCGCTTTCCGCTGCCGGGCCGTAGTCGTTGGCGCCGATGACCCGCGAGTCGAATCCCTCGATCGGGGCGGACTCCCATTGGTCGAGGGCCTTTCCTTGAGGCACGCCCTCGATGACGTCGATCAGCACGACTTCGCGGGCTAATTCCTTCTCGGCGAGGCGCTGTGCGGCGGTAGCTCCTACATGCCCTGCACCTACTACCGTGATCTTGTTCATTGGTTGTGTCCGATAGGCTGTTTAGGGTTCGATTGGGGTACCTTCGAGATCGAGACCAATTTGTCTGACGCCCTCATATAAAACGATCCCGACGGCCGTGGCGAGGTTCAGGTTGCGAATACCATCCTGCATAGGAATGCGGAACAGACGTTCCGGATGCTTCTCACGGATCCGCTGAGGCATACCCTCGGTCTCGTTGCCAAAAACCAAAACGGAATTCCCGGCAAACGGGGCCGCGAGGTACGACTGCTCACCGTGCGCGGAGAAATATAAACAGCGCTCGCGCGACACGGCCTCCCGGAAGGCTCGCCAGTAGGGATGGAGCCACAGATCGACGTGGTCCCAATAATCCAGACCCGCCCGCTTGAGCTCGTCATCATTCAAAGAGAATCCCATCGGGCCGACGACGTGCAAGGCGGTCCCGGTCGCGGCGCAGAGGCGGGCCACGTTTCCCATGTTGGGAGGAATACGAGGTTCGATTAAGACGACGGAAAGACCCATTCGCTCCTGGCTGATGCGTTAGGCGAGTCTCGATTCGTTATCTCTCCACGCTTCAGACCCATCCTGGAAAATTTCCTTTTTCCAAACGGGAAGTCGCTTCTTCGCCTCTTCAATGGCATGCCGACACGCCGCGAAGGCCTCGGCGCGGTGCGGGGCAGCCGCGGCGACGGCAATGCTGATCTCACCCGCCGGGATTCTCCCTAGCCGGTGGACGCCAACCACCCGGGCCTCGCGCCAACGGGACCTGATTTCCGTGACGATCCTGCCGAATTCCTCTTCGAGCATTGTCTCGTACGCCGAATACTCGATGGCTTCGACCGGGCCGTCTTCTTTCCCCCGTCGCACTGAGCCCACAAACAGGGCCGTGCCCCCAAGTCCCGGATCCGCGACTTGGGCGAGCAACGCGGCCCCGTCGATCGGCTGACGCGTCACGAACGACACGGGTTATCCCCCGGCAAGGGGGGGTAACAGCGCCAACTCGTCACCATCTTGAAGAGGTGTCTCGGCCAGCACGTGCTCCCGGTTGATCGCGACCAGTGGACGCTCCGGCAGCCGGCTCCCGTTGGGTATGCTACTCCGTAAGAGCTTCACCGCGTCACTGACCGTAGCGGGCTCGTCGAGTTCCAGCGTTGTCTCTTCGAGACCCAGGATTTCTGCGTACCGCGCAAAAGCCCGGACGGTCACCGTGACTGTGGTGGAAGAGGAAAGCGCATCACGGAAGTGCATACAAGGCAAGAATGTACCGAGCCCCGCTCGGTGTGTCACCCCGTAGACGGACCTTGGCTCCGGCCAATGCGCCGCAGCGTGCCAGCCGTTGGGCTCTGGGTGGAATGCCTACTGGGTGGAGAGGGTGTCGACGTGACCTGCGTGCGCCCGGTCGTTCTCAGCCACAACCGCTCGCAGTTCCTTCGACGGCTTGAACACCGGTACTGGACGCGCGGCCACTTCGACGGGGTCCCCGGTGCGCGGGTTCCGCGCCATCCGGGTTTTTCGGTTTCTAATCTTGAAGGTACCGAACCCACGAATCTCGATGTTGTGTTGGGCGGCCAACGCGTCCTTCACAGCTTCAAGGAACGCATCAACTACCCGAGCGCAGTCTTTTTTTGAGATCATGGGGCCCGCCGTTCGAGCAATCGTGGCGGTGACCTTCTCCACAAGATCAGCCTTGGTCATGTCCCCTCGGCAAGCGGAAAAAACAGGCGATTCGGCGTCCCAGGCCGGGGTCGCCGGGGGGGCCATATTAGGAGCTTACCTGTTGACTGTCAAGGGTTTGGAGAAATTCGAGGAAGTGGGATTGGGCGTCGTGAGGGCCCGGTGAGGCCTCCGGATGGTACTGAACCCCGAAAACTGGGAGTTCTCGGTGCTTGAGGCCTTCGACGGTGTGGTCATTGAGGTTAAGGTGCGTCACCTCAAGTTCCTTCGTACCTGACACACCCTTAGTCGTTCCCCTGACTGCAAATCCGTGGTTTTGGCTGGTTATGAGGACCTTTCTTGTTTTCAAATCCTGGACTGGGTGATTACCTCCCCGATGTCCGTACGGGAGCTTCTCGGTCTCCGCATCGAACGCCAAAGCCAAGAGCTGGTGTCCTAGACAAATGCCAAATGTTGGTAAGCCGGAGCCGGCTAATTCGCGGATGGGGGCGAACGCATAATCCACTGCTGAAGGGTCACCGGGACCGTTCGAGAGGAACAGGCCGTCGGGTGAGAGTTCCGTGACCCGCGCCGCGGAGGTCTGCGCTGGCACGACCGTCACCCGGCATCCCATCGACGCAAAGATGCGAAGGATGTTTTCCTTCATGCCGAAGTCGTAGGCCACGACGTGAAAACGCGCGTCACCGTCTCCGACGGTGCGTTCGTGATCGATGGTTGCGGCGGACGCGAGATCCAGGCCGGCCATGTGGGGACTGGCATCCAAGGTCTGGCGAGCGTCGTCGTCAGGCTCGTCGCCCATGCCGATAACGGCCCGCATCGCGCCCTGCGATCGGATGTAGCGGGCGATCTTGCGAGTGTCGAGGTCCTCGAGAATCGGAACGCCCCGTTCGGCAAGCCATGCCTCCAGCGAACCGGACGATCGCCAGTTGGAATGCACCCTCGAGAGCTCGCGGACTAAAACGCCGGATACCTGGGGTTTTCCGGACGCCGACTCGACGTCTTCGGGATTGATTCCGTAATTACCGATCATCGGCGCGGTCATTACGACGATCTGCCCCAGGTAGGACGGGTCTGTGAAGACCTCTTGATACCCGGTCATATTCGTGGTGAAAACGATCTCGCCGGTCGTCAACGAAAAAGGATGGCGTGCGGTTCCAGAGAACCAAGCGCCATCCTCGAGTAAGACGTATGCCTGTTCCAGTAGTGTCTTGTGGCTCCTAATTCCCGGTCGAATCTTGGAGTATGTTGGCGCCCGGTTGGGCCGGAAGAGGTATCTGTACGGGGGTTGGTGCCTCCACCTGCCCCTCGAGCACCGAGGTGGGCACGGCGCTCGACGCGCTCATTCCGGAAAGAACGAGAGACAAACCGAGAAAAATTCCCCCGCACCACCACGACATCTTCGTAAGAATGGTGGTTGCTTGACGGCCGCCCAAAAACGAATCGGTGGAGGCGCCACCACCCATGGCGGCGAGGCCCCCACCCTTCCCCGCCTGCAACAACACGA
>JAPULP010000086.1 GCA_027294815.1 Gemmatimonadota bacterium
GAGGCCGGCGTCCTCGAGCCGGGGCTGTACACGTTGGACGTTCAAGGGGGGACCTTTATGAAGAACCCAGTACCCCCCAGCAGGTACGCCCAAGCCTCTTTCGACTTCACGTTCGGCGTATCGATCCTGGGCGACATCGACGGCGACGGCACGGTTGGCATAGTGGATTTCCTCGCGCTCCTGGCGGCTTGGGGACCGTGCTCCGATCCCTGCCCGCCGAGCTGTCCCGCAGACCTCGACGGCGACTGCGTTGTCGGCATCATCGACTTTCTCGCTCTGCTGAGCAACTGGGGCTGACCGGCGGCCCGCCGCGCCAACGAAGGAGGGATAACGCGCTTCTGGGGACCTGGGGCCCGTGCCCGTGACCGGGAATCACGTCGGAGGACTTGCCATGAACAAGAGACGAAGAACGATTCTCAGTCTCTCCGCCGTCGCGCTCGTGCTGGCGGCGCTGACTCCGATGTTCAGCCACCAGCCTCGTGCGGTGGCGCAGAGCGAGGGTGGCTCGCTTGGCGCGTGCGTACTGCAACAGGGGGGCTCTTGTGTCCTGACTACCGGTGACGAGTGCACCAAGTTCCAGTTCGGTCTCTGGTACGGTGAGGGCACCTTCTGCAACGGTGATACGCCCTGCAGCCCTTTTGCCGGCTGCCCGCCGATATCAACGGCGTGCTGCCTGGGCGATGGGACGTGCCTGGTGCTCGTACCTGAGCTCTGTGTGGAAGCCGGCGGAACTCCCCTGATCGTGGATCTGACACCGTGCTTTGCCGTGACCTGCCCGCAGCCATGCGTTGGGGACCTCGACGACGACGGACTCGTCGGCATCAACGACTTCCTCGACCTGCTGCACAACTGGGGCGTGTGCCCGTAGACCATTCGGGGATAAACGACCCGGACGACATGAGACACGTCGTGCGTTCAACTCGACTCCGGATGACCCTGGCGATCGCAAAGGGCGGCTGCCGTGATGCTGGCAGCACGGCCGGTCGACGGGGAGACGTTGACGCCCATCGATCAGCAGCGATCGACGGGCACTTTCGTGGTGGGATCGATTCTCACCGGGCGCCCTCTCCGAGGAATCATTGACAAGGGGCTTGCACTGATGAATCTGAAGACGAGCCGGTCTTTGCATGCCGCGAGTGTGGTCACTATCGGCGTCTTCTGCCTACGGGCCGAGGCGGGATTCGCCAATGCCTCGTTCCATCTGGGCGGAGGCACTTTCAGCAACCTCGGCAACGCGACGGGCTGGCGATTCACGCCGACGTCAGACATTATCGTCAACGAACTCGGTTACTTCGACGCCGATCAGGACGGCCTGGCGGAATCGCACGAAGTGGGCCTGTTTCGAGTGTCGGACGGCGCAGCCCTGGGCGGCACCACGATCTTAGCGGGATTCGGCAGCCCATTGAGAGGGGACAGTCGCTTCGAGCCGACCCCCACCCCCATGGAGCTCACCGCCGGTGTCGAGTACTACCTCCTCGCGAACAACAACCTGATCGATGACTTCGTGTCCGGCCAGGGCAATGTCGGCTTTGCCACGCAGATAGACTGGCTGGGATTCGTCGAGGGTTCCGCCAACGACTTTAGCGACCCTATCTTCTTTGGCCGCGGGGTACCGGGCAACCTCGGGCCGAACTTCTTGATCGTGCCGGGTCTGGCCTGCCCCTGGGACCTCGACGGCGACGGCGACGTCGGCATCAACGACTTCCTCGACCTACTCGGCCAGTGGGGTACCGCCCCCGGCGGTCCGCCCGACTTCGACGGCGACTTCATGGTGGGCATCGTGGACTTCCTGGAGCTGCTCGCCCACTGGGGACTGTGCCCGTAAACGACCTCGCCTGCGGTCTCAGTGAGCGGGCTAAGCGGCGGTCTGACGAAAGTGCTAGGCGCAGCCCCTCCCCGGTGCGACAATGCGGGCCGAGGATTGCTATGGGCGCCATCCTTCCGGAAGAATGATTCGCCCCGTGGGCTGTTCGCGCGGCGCCCCCCCTTACGCGGGCAGCGCCGGGGCTTCCTTGGAGGACGACATGAGGAACACGGCAACCGTGCAGATGAACGGCAACACCATCAATCGCAACACCATCGCCATCTGTCTCACCGCCATCGTAGTCGCTGTTGTGATCGCCTTGCGTCCCGTCCAGGCACAGGACACAGCACCGGACCCGGTCTCGATCGCTTCGGCGCCGTCTGCTTTCGGCGGCACGATCCTGTACCGGCTCTGGTCGGACGGAACAGTGGACAAGAGGCTGATCCACTCGCCTCAGAACGCGCACTACAACAGGGGATGGGTCGCGATTGGTGGCTAAGGAACTTGGACACACACATCTGTCTGAACGGCGCACCGAGAGGCCCGAGGCTCTTTCGCTGATTCACAGCGATTCCGCTATACGCCGGCGTTTTGGCAACGAAGCGACAGTTTCGCGATGTCTGCGTGGCCAGCGAAGGGGTACGCGGGGCCGGCCAGCCAAGGCCTCAAAGTGTGTGTCCGTGCGTCACGAAGCTCGGGAAAGGAGGACGCGATGTAGGAAGCAGAGCTGAAACCTTTCGTTGGGATCCAGCGGGTGCGAACTCCGCCCGTCAAAGCGTGGCCAGCAGACGGAAGCGAGTCTTGCGTTGCGTTCGGGTAACCGGCGTGACGAAGCGTAGACAGCGAGTGCAGAGGCCGTGTGATGGAGCGCCGAAAGGCTCACTGTGGGAGCCGTCGTCCTGGACACGGCGGGGGCAGCACCGTCTCGCCGCAACGGGCCTGGCGAGTTCGGTCCCGCCGGGGTCTGAGAGCAGGGCATATGCACAAGAGGATCCCCCGAGAACGTGAGAGGCCCTGTCGTCTCCACCGGATCAATGAGCGGCCCAGGGGTTGCCGGACCCGAAAACCCCAGGCTGCAGCAGGACGCGTCGATCTTGCTGCAGAGACACGAACGATTCGGCGCACGGTGGTACCGCCAAGCGAAGGAAACGAAGTGCGGCGGGACGGACGACAGGGAGTCGGAGTGCTCTGGTAGTACCGCTGAAGCAGGGGAACGGCCGCCGACCGGACCCTGTGGAGGGAAGCGGAGCACCTGGTGATGGACCCGTTGTGAGGAACCACTGCGGATGCCTGGAAATCCGGACACGGTGTCACCGAAACAACAACGGATAGCGATGCTGGCGAAGCGAAGTCCGCAGATGAGCTTCACGTCGCTGGCCCACCTGATAGACATCGATTGGCTGCGTGAAGCGTACCGTCGTACCCGGAAGGACGGTGCGGTGGGCGTGGACGGCGTCACGGCGGACGAGTATGCGGACGATCTGGAGGCCAACCTTCAGTCGCTGCTCAACCGCGCGAAGTCGGGCGTGTACCGCGCGCCTCCGGTTCGCCGGGTCCACATCCCGAAAGGCAGGGGCGATACGCGCCCGATCGGGATCCCGAGCTTTGAAGACAAGGTTCTTCAACGCGCGGTGGTGATGCTTCTGGAGCCGGTCTACGAGCAGGACTTCCATCCGTGCTCGTACGGGTTCCGACCGGGTCGTTCGGCGCATGATGCGCTGGAGGCGATCTGGCAGCAGACGATGAAACATCAGGGCGGCTGGGTCGTGGAAGTGGATATCCAGCAGTTCTTCGACACACTGGACCACGCTCATCTCCGGGAGCTTCTCGAGCAACGGATACGCGATGGTGTGCTGCTGCGACTGATCGGGAAGTGGCTGAAGGCGGGGGTGCTCGAGGACGGAAGCGTTCATCGACCTGAGTCGGGCACTCCTCAAGGTGGAGTGATCTCACCGCTCCTCGCCAACGTGTTCCTGCACGATGTGCTGGACGCGTGGTATGAGCGTGAGGTGAGCCGTCGCCTTGTCGGTCGCTCGTTCCTGATCCGATACGCCGATGACTTCGTGATGGGCTTCGAGGACGAACGGGACGCTCGCCGCGTCCTGGAGGTGATCCCGAAGCGGATGGCGAAGTATGGACTGACCGTGCATCCGCAGAAGACGCGGTTGGTGCGATTCGAGCGTCCATCGGAGAGGGACGAGGACAACGACCCGGGGACGTTCGACTTCCTGGGCTTCACCCATTACTGGGCCCGGAGTCGAAAGGGG
>JAPULP010000087.1 GCA_027294815.1 Gemmatimonadota bacterium
CGCGACAATGGCTTGGAGAATCATCGACACCGAAGACGAGGTGTGGCATGTGCAGGCCGCAGCCGAACGCCACGCCGACGAGAAACTGTGGCAGCTCGCGCTTTCTTTCCGTTGCTATGGCGGCAATCGCAAATCGGCGGCGTTCTGGGCCAGCTACCCTATCGAGTCGGGATCGAAATCCTCGCTGTTTGCCCTTGCTGATAGGATTCAGGACGACGAACTTCGAGACGTTCTTGCCAAGCACTCAGGCTAGGTTTATCACGTTCATGAATTCTATCACTGTTACCTCGATACATGATCTCCGTCGAATCACGGAAGCCGTCGACCAATTGCGTGGGCGGTCGGTGGAGGATGTGAGTATTCGCTCAGACTGCCGACAACTTCGCATCAAGCTCGACGATGGTAGGAGCCTGTTGGTCTCCGTGCTCACAGACAGGAACGGAGTGCCCCGCTTGGATGTGGACGTACTGCACGCGCCCGAGCTGGGTTCGCGCGCCCAGCTCGAAGTCCACTTCGAGACAGGAACGTGAGGGACGTTCGTCTCGATTCTAGTCACCCTGGCATAATTTAGAGCGGTGAATCTTGGCACTGTGGGAAAGGTCATGCCCACCGACGACAGCAACGCGTCAAGTCTATAATCCACGAGACGGAAAGGACTCCAGAGGGACATCGTCGAGCGGAGGTGACGCTGGAGACTCAGCGCCCCAAACCGCCGGCTTGGGGTAGGATGCTGTTTGCGGAGCGATGTGCGCCCGGTCACTCACTGGGAACAATATGATTCCACATATTTACTATGTTGTGAAGAACCATTTAGAAAGCAACTGTGATAAAGTGATACACGAGTCTTCAACTAATCTGTACCGGGGATTGACCCCTGGACCGGCCCAGCTCCTGGTGGTGCTGGCGTTATCGGCGTGTGCTGGGCAGGCGGAGATGGCATCGGTAGTACCGGAAGCGGTGCCTGGCAGTGGGGCCGTCATGGAGCTATTGACGCCCTCCACGCAGTTCGTGGTGGCGGACGACTCCGCCGCCGACGAGCAGGCTCTGCAAGCCCTCCATGAATTGGAGTTCCGAAGCCTGGGAAAAGGGGCCAACCACGTTCGGGGGGTAGTCCTCACCCTCGACCCGACGCGCAACAACACTGGCCCTAGCCGGGTGGGCAGTCCCCGCGGCGGCACCGCGAGCGCACCCTCCTACTCCCTGGATGTCGAGTCGTTTGCCAGCAACGACCGGGTGCAATATTACGTGGATTTCTTCTTGGAAGCGTCCCGCGCCCGGTTCAACATTTGGTTGGGCCGGCTGGCGCGGTATGAGGGAATGATCCGGAACGTGCTCCGGCAGTACGGCCTCGCGGAGGACCTGGTCTACCTGGCTCTGATCGAGAGCGGATACTCCAACACGGCGGTCTCTCGTGCGAGAGCCATTGGGATGTGGCAGTTCATTCGGAGCACGGGCCGCAGCTACGGCCTGCGCATCGACGGCTGGGTGGACGAACGCAGGGATCCGTTCAAGGCGACGGACGCCGCGGCCCGCCATCTCCAGGATCTAAAGGAAGAGTTTGGTTCGTGGTACCTCGCGGCCGCGGCGTACAACGGCGGCGCAACCCGGGTGTCCCGAGGCCTCCGGCGCCTGAACCAAGGCGAGGCATCCGATTCGACCTTCTTCGAGCTGTTCCGTTGGCTCCGTCGAGAGACGCGAGATTATGTTCCCAAGCTCATAGCGGCGACGATTGTGGCCAAGGACCCGGCCAACTACGGATTTGACAGCATACCGCGGTTGGAGCCGCTGGTGTTCGATGAAGTGACGGTCGCGGATCAGACCGGCCTCGATGTCATTGCCAACCTCGCCGACACGACGATCCGGGCGATCCGGGAGCTGAATCCCCAGTATTACCGGGGGGTCACCCCGCCAGGCGAGCCGGCGACGGTGCGGGTTCCGCGCGGATCCGGCAATCTCGTGGCCCAAGGATACGCCCGATTAGACCCGGCAGAGCGCGTTAATTTCCTCGAGCACGTGGTCCGGCGTGGCGAAACGCTGGGTGAAATTGCGGAGCGGTATGGGGTTGGGCTGAGCGCGGTTCGTGCCGCGAATCCCAGAGTGCGACCGCGCAGGATGCGCATAGGGCAGCGTCTCGTCATTCCCTTGAGCCAGGCAGTCCGCAAAAGGGTCGCCGGGAAGGGCAAGGCGAACACCGTAACCCGGGCCGCGGCGCTGCCCCCCAGCGGTTACCACACCGTTAAGTGGGGCGACACCCTGTGGATCGTGTCGCAGCGCTACGGCGTTACGCTCGAGGATCTGAGAGCTTGGAACAACATCCCGGTGGGTGAAACCCTCCTCCAAACCGGCCAACGCCTGCGCGTCAAGCCGTAGCGGTTCCCATGCCGCGGGATTCCTACTGAAGTTGGCCCGACTCGGATGGACGGTATCCGTCCAAAACGGAAGTTGCGTACCCGTTGCGCGGATCCAATCCTTCTTCCAAGAGTTCATTCAACCTGGTAGGACCGCGGTTGTACGCCAAGAGCGCGAGTGACAGATCACCCCGATACCCGTCCAACAGCTGCCGCAGGAATCGAAAGCCGATCCGCAGATTCACTTCCGCGTCGAACAGATCCTCGTCGGCGAGACCTGG
>JAPULP010000088.1 GCA_027294815.1 Gemmatimonadota bacterium
TGGATCCCGCCAACAACCGGATCTCGGTGTTCGACACGGCCGGGACGTACGTGGAGGGGCATCGCGCTTTGGGTGGCTACGTTATCACCCCGTGGCCGGGTGGTTTTGACGATCGAGGACGGTTCTACAACTACGGTGTTGACCCTGCCGCTAGCGACGGTTTTGGCCTGGTGCTGGTGGGGTACGACGAGACCCTGGAGCCAGCCGACACGATTCGGATTCCGCAGCGGACGGGCGAAGGGAACTTTTTCGAGCTGCGGTCCGAGCGAGGCCGAATGCGAGCCGGGGTACCCTTCAGTGCCGGGGTCACATGGCGGTTCGTGCGCTGCACGCCGTACATCTGGTTCGCGCACACCGGCGATTACAAGCTTTTTCAACGGACGCTTGAGGGCGATACGCTGCGCGTCGTGTCCCGTGAATTTGAATCACTTCCGGTGACCGGCGAGGACATCGACTCGGCGATCGTGCGGCTGGAGTGGTTCACGCGGCAGGGTGGAAAGATTGACCGCTCGAAGTTCCCGGATAACAAACCCGCAATCCAGAATTTCTACGTAGACGATGTGGGACGTCTCTTCGTCGTGCCGGTAACGACGGACGAGCTGTCCTATCGCGTGCTCGACGTGTTCGACCAGGCCGGCCGGTATCTGGGCCGGATCGATCTTCCCTTCAATCTGAGTGGGAATCCACGATCCATATTTAGGAGGGGGAAGCTATGGACGGTGATTCGCGACGAATTGGACGTGCCGTACGTCGTCCGAGCCAACTTGGGAATCCCAGGTAGTACGGAGCGCGGGCGGGCACGGGAGTTGGGTGGGGGATAGCTCCCGAGCCCCGCCCCGCCCTTCCCAACCCTGGGGCAGCCCCTCCCAGCCACCGACACCCCCGGGGCAGCATGCTTTTGCTGTCCGGACCCCGTTCACCGTTTCCGTTGCTTCTACTGCCCTCCCCTGCCTCCACTGCCCCTCGCTGCCCCTCGCGGCCCTCGCGGCCCCTTCCCTAACTTCTTATCCCCCAATGAATTACGAACCAGAAAGTCGTTGATTTTGCCTCCTGTTTGAGCTAAATTTCAGGGACCACTTTTCGGGGCCCCGGGGCTCCGTTTTTCCAGCGTCTCATTCCTCAGGCTAGCATGGCCACACCAACACAGCGCGAGCGTATTCTGCCCCGTCTCATCGAAGACGAGATGCGGGAGTCTTTCATCGATTACTCGATGAGCGTCATTGTCTCTCGCGCCCTACCCGACGTGCGTGACGGACTAAAACCGGTCCACCGCCGGATTCTCTATGCCATGAACGAACTGGGACTGGTTCCCGGTCGTCCCTACAAGAAATCAGCCACGGTCGTTGGCGACGTCCTCGGCAAGTACCACCCGCATGGCGACTCCGCCGTGTACGACTCAATGGTCCGTATGGTCCAGCAGTTCTCGCTGCGGTACCCGCTGGTTGACGGGCAGGGCAATTTCGGGTCGGTGGACGGCGACAGTGCGGCGGCCTATCGGTACACCGAGGCGCGGCTGACCCAGGTTGCGGTCCAGCTACTCGAGGACATCGAAAAGAATACCGTCCGTTTTGCTCCCAATTTCGATGATCGGTTGAAGGAGCCGACGGTGCTTCCGTCGAAACTCCCCAACCTCCTGATCAACGGCTCGTCCGGCATCGCGGTGGGCATGGCCACCAACGTGCCCCCGCACAACCTCGGCGAAGTGGTCGACGCCGTCACTCATCTGGTCGACAACCCGAAGTGCGAGATTGCCGACCTCCGAAAGTTCGTCTTGGGTCCGGATTTTCCCACCGGTGGGATCATCTACGGAAGCGACGGGATCAACGAGTGCTACGAAACGGGTCGCGGGCGCATGTCAGTACGTGCGCGGGCAGTGGTAGAGGAGAAGCAAGGTGGTAGGGAGCAGATCGTCGTTACGGAGATTCCGTTCCAAGTCAACAAATCGCGTCTGATCGAGCAAATCGCCGACTTGGTACGGGCCAAGAAGATCACCGACATCTCGGATTTGCGGGACGAATCCGACAGGGACGGGATGCGGATGGTCATCGAGTTGAAACGAGATGCCAATCCGTCCGTCGTCCTCAACCAGTTGTACAAGCGCACGCAGATGCAGGTCACGTTCGGAGCGATCATGCTGGCGCTCGACGACGGCCAACCCCGTGAGCTGAATCTCAAGGAAATCCTCCAGCCTTTCATCGATCACCGGCACGAGGTGATCACGCAGCGCACGCAGTTCGATCTCGATCAGGCCGAGGGCAGAGAACACATCCTCGAAGGCCTCAAAATCGCCGTAGACAACATCGACGAAGCGATCAAGATCATTCGGAAGTCGAAAGACACGGCGACGGCGGACGCCGCGTTGCGCAAGCGGTTCGAGCTGTCGGAGAAGCAGAGCGAGGCGATTCTGAACATGCGCCTGGCGCGACTCACCGCACTCGAGATCGGCAAGTTGGACGCAGAATTGAAAGAGCTTCACGCGGTCATCAAAGAACTGAAGGGCATCCTGGCGTCGAAGCCGAAGCGCATGGGCATCCTAAAGGAAGAACTCGCCGAGATGGTGACGAAGTTTGGTGACGATCGCCGCACGGAGATCGTGGCCGACCAAGGCGATTTCACGATCGAAGATCTCATCGCCGAAGAAGATATGGTCATCACCATTTCGCGGTCTGGGTACATCAAGCGTATTCCGGTCTCGACGTATCGTCGACAGCGGCGTGGTGGGCGCGGGCTCAACGGGATGGGCACGAAGGAAGACGATTGGGTCGAGCACGTGTTCGTCGCATCTACACACGATTACGTCCTGTTTTTCACTGCCGACGGGCGCGTGTACTGGTTGAAGGTGTACGACATTCCTCAAGCCGGCCGCGCCGCACGTGGCCGACCGATCGTCAATCTGATTGGTCTGCGCTCCACCGAGCGCATCGCTGGTTTCCAGTCGGTGCGCGGGTTTTCGGATTCTGAGTATCTCGTCTTTGCAACGAAGAACGGGATCGTGAAGAAGTCCGTGTTGTCCGCGTACGGCAACCCGCGCTCGACCGGCATCAACGCGATCAACATCGCGCCGGATGATGAACTGATCGACGTGCTGGTCACCGATGGGAACAACGACATCGTGCTGGCGACGAAAAACGGGATGAGCATTCGCTTCAACGAGACCAACGTACGGGAGATGGGTCGTACGGCGGCGGGCGTACGCGGCATCCAGCTCGAGAAGGACGACCGTGTCATCGGTATGGTCGTCCTGCGGCGGGACGCGACGTTGTTGGTAGTGAGCGAGAACGGCATGGGCAAGCGATCCAAGGTCGCCGATTATCGCGTGCAGCGACGGGGAGGCAAAGGCATCATCACGCTGAAGCGCACCGAAAAAACGGGGTCAATTGTGGCGCTGAAAGAAGTGTTGCCGCAAGACGAGTTGATGATGATCACCCGGCACGGAGTCATCATCCGGGTGCCGGTCGACGGCATCCGCGTCATCGGCCGCAACACGCAGGGCGTCAAGGTCATGAACCTCGATGCTGGAGACACCGTGGTTGACGTCGCCCGGGTGGTAAACGAAGATGTCGAGACCGACGAGATCGTGGTTGTATCCGAAGGGCGCGAGCAGCGCGAGATGGACGTGTGAGGACCAGCGCGCCGCCCCGTCAGCGGCGGTGCGCCTTCCGCTTGCGATGGTGCCCGGTCTTTCCTACTTTCGCGATCCCTTGATTACGTCTGCCATCTCTTGAGCACGGTGCCGGAGCCTGCCGTCGCCCGCGTGTCCATCGACGACATTCGGGAAGCCGCCCGTGGGCTGGATGGAGTGGCCGTCCGCACTTCCCTGGTGCCGGTGCCTGCATTGTCCGACATTGCGGGCCATCCGGTCTATCTCAAGCTCGAAAACCAGCAGCCTTCTGGTGCCTTCAAACTGCGCGGGGCCTGGACCGCGGTGCGGCGACTGCCCGAGCAGCAGCGCAGCGCCGGCGTCATCACGTATTCCAGTGGGAATCATGGCCAGGCAGTGGCATATGCCGCCAAGCGCATGGGAGTGCGGGCCGTTATCGTGATGCCCGAGACGGCTCCCGCCGCCAAAATCGAGGGGGTCAGACGCTGGGGTGGCGAGATCGAGCTGGCGGGCACCACCTCCGAGGATAGGCTGGCCAGGGCCAACGAGATCATGGCAGAAGAAGGGCTCGCGGTCATTCCGCCGTTCGATCATCCCCATGTTATCGCCGGGCAGGGAACTGTCGGCCTGGAGATCGTCGAGGATCTTCCCGACGTCGCTCACGTTGCCGCTCCCGTGGGCGGTGGCGGCCTCTGCGCGGGTATTACCACCGCCATGCGGGCCCTGAGGCCCCAGGCGGAGATCACGGCCGTAGAGCCCGTTGGAGCGGCTGCGTACGCGGCGGCGCTCGCGCAGGGGGGGCCGGTTCGTTTGGAGAGCACCAGGAGCGTCGCCGATGGTTTATTGCCGCTGTCTGTCGGCCAACTCACTTTTGAACACATGAAAGAGTGGGCCCGGTCGCTGACCGTCCCAGACACGGCCATCGTGGAGGCGACCCAGTGGCTTTTCGGGGAAATGAATATCGTCGCCGAGCCGTCGGGCGCGGTCACCACGGCCGCACTCAGGAGCGGCGCGTTGCAGCCGGCCGGACCTACCGTGCTCATCGTCAGCGGTGGTAACATCGACGCTGCCTTGATTCCCACCCTCCAGTCCGTGGGTAGCGAGGTCGCATGAGCCCCGCCAAGATATTCGTCGTTGACGACGACGAGGCGCTGCTCCAAACCCTTGGCTGGATCCTGAAGGACAAGGGCTACGACGTGGTGTCGTTGCCCAACGGCGACGATCTGCTTGAAAGGATCGAGGTCGAGTCCCCCGACCTGATGTTGCTGGACATCATGATGCCGAAAATCGACGGCTTGCAGCTCCTCGAGGGGCTCAAGTCCGACGACAGATGGACAGACCTTCCGATTCTCATGCTCTCCTCGATGCCACCCGAAGAAGCCACGGTGAAGTCTTTGAACCTCGGAGCCACCGATTACATCGCCAAGCCGTTTCGGGTGCGGGAACTGTTGGCGCGGATCGATGCGAGGCTGAAGGAGGCGAGAGAACTCAAGCGAGTGCGCGATGAGGCGCGATCCCGGGCCGAGATGGTCGATATTCTCTATGAAGTCACCGACTCGCTCAAGCCCGACGAGATCTATCACATCCTGACACGTCGAGTCGCCCGGGCGTTGCAGTTGTCGAAGTGCTCCATGGTGTCGGCCCAGCCGGGCTCCGACACCGGTGTGGTGGTGGCAGCGGCGGAAAACCCGATGCTGCGCAACCTGGAGATCTCCCTCGCGAATTATCCTGAGCTGCAAGCAGCCCTGGAAGGCCAGCGCATGGTGCTCGTCGAGGATGTGCATACCGATCCCCTGTACGACGAGGTGCGAAAGACGTGGGAGCGTGACGGGGTCGGGGTCCCCACCCGCTCGTCGATCGTGTTACCCTTCTCTCTCCGGGGAGAAGCTGCGGGCGTTTTTTTCCTCCGGACGACAGTCGACGATGCTCCGTTGACTGCGGCGGACGCGTCATTCGCGGAAGCGGTGATCAGCGCCGCGCTCAACGCGATCGAACGGGCCTACGATCTCGAGGCCGCCAAATCGGATCGCGAGCGCTTCCAGTTTTTGGCCAACACCGATCCGTTGACGGGTTGCGTCAACCGCCGGGCCATGCTCGATCGACTGGAGCGCGAACTCGCACGCGGTCGGCGCTACCGGCACAAACTGTCGATCTTGATGATCGACTTCGATTGGTTCAAGAAAATCAACGATACACGTGGACACCTCGTTGGTGATACGGTGCTCCGGAAGCTGGGCGACATACTCCGACAAGAGGCGCGGTCGGCTGACATCGTTGCTCGTTACGGGGGTGAAGAGTTTACGGTGATATTACCGGATACGGATCTCGACGGTGGGACGATATTCGCAGAGCGGCTACGCGAGCGTGTGGAAAAGTTCGATTTTTCCGAGGTGGGCGACCCGCTCTTCACGACTATCTCGATTGGTGTCGCCGCGTTCAGCGAAGATGAAGAGATATCAGCCGAAGCCATGATTGAACGTGCCGACAGCGCGCTCTACCGCGCAAAACAGGCCGGCCGTAACATGGTGCATCAATGAGACGACGTTGTACGCGCTGCCAAACCGTCTACGAGGGTGATGCGCGATTCTGTCCACGCGACGGCAATCCGCTCGTTGACGTCGAAGGTGGTGCGCCGGCAAAGAAATCGGGCAGCAGCGACCCAGAGGTATCGGGGACCTTGGTTCGCGCGGCGGTTAAACGCAACCAAGGGCAGAGGTCGAACGACGCCGCCACGCTGAAAAACCAAATCATCGATGGGCGGTATCAGGTTCTGCGGCGGTTGGGTGAGGGTGGCATGGCGTATGTCTACCTGGCTCGCGAGCTGAGCACCGGAACGTCTGTGGCCGTGAAAGTGCTCACTCCCAAGTTGCTAGCCGACAACACGGCATTGCAACGCCTTCGGCGCGAGGCTGGGCTCGCAATGCGTTTGAACCATCCGAATGTCTGCAACATTCTCCGACTGGGAGAAACCGAGGGAGGTCTCATCTATCTGGTGATGCCTTATCTCAACGGCGAGCTGTTGTCGGACCGCGAGGCCAAGGTTGGCCCCATGTCACTCGAGGTTGCGATTCCATTCCTTACCCAGATGTGCGACGGCTTGCACCACGCTCACGGCTTCAACATCGTCCATCGCGACTTGAAACCCGAAAACGTGATGATTGTGATGGACGGAGATTCCGAATTTGCGGTGGTCATGGACTTCGGACTGGCCAAGTCGCGCGGCTCCGCTGCGATGAAGAAACTCACCGCCACAGGGATTGTGCTCGGGACGCCCGAGTTCATGAGCCCCGAACAAGTGCGGGGCAAGGACATCGATGCCCGGAGCGACGTGTACTCCGTCGCGATCCTCGCCTTCGAAATGTTTACCGGCAAGCTGCCGTTCGAAGGCCGTTCCGCCCAGGAGATGATGATTGCTCGTCTCCGCGGCACCCCCACGCCGCTCAGCAAGCACCGGCCGGACCTCCCTCTCCAGCTGGAGCAAGTGCTGAACAAGGCGATGGAAGTGAATCCGGATGCTCGGCACGCCACCGCGAAGGACTTCGGTGCCGCGCTAGCCGGCCTGGTTTAGAGGCAACTTTCCGTGTCGAAAGCCTAAGGATCGCCCATGCGGTGGTGGTGTTCGTCGCAGAGCGTAGCGTGGAGCTGGACCTGGCAACCGTATGTCGGGGTGTGGCTGTTCGTGGTGGCGATCGCGGTTGCGTACGTCCGTCACGTGAGGCGGGTCGATCCCGAGATCCCCGCGTGGCGTTCGTCGTTGTTTGGGGCAGGCGTGCTCGTGTTATGGGGGGCGTTGGACTGGCCACTCGGACCGCTGGGGGCGTCGTATCTCGCAAGCGTGCACGTCTTGCAATTCCTGCTCATCGCCCTGGTGGCGCCACCACTTCTTCTCGCTGGTCTTCCCCGAGCAACTTTTGTGGCCCTTGTCGAGGAGCATCCAGCGGTCTTCCGTTGGATCGAGCATCTGACCCAACCGCTGACAGCCTTCTTTCTCTTCAATGTGGTGATGACGTTGAGTCACTGGCCGTCCGTTGTGGACGTACTGATGGCCTCCCAACTGGGGTCGTTTGCGCTCGACATGGTGTGGTTGGTTAGTGGAATGATTTTTTGGTGGCCCATCGTGGCGCCTCTACCGGAGAGACGGAAGTTCTCGTTCATGCCGAAAATCGGATATCTCGGTCTCAACGGTCTGCTGATCCGGCCACCCTCAATGATCATGTTATATGCGAAGTTCCCGATGTATGCGTCATACGAGCTGGCGCCGCCCATTCCCGGGACGTCAGCGATCGACGATCAGCAGTTGGCGGGAGTCGTGATGAAGGTGGGCAGTGCGTGGATCATGATGGTGGGGATCGCTGTGCTGTTCTATTTGTGGTACCGCGAGAGTGTGAGAGGTGAGAAGTGAGAGGGCCCGCCCCCGCCCCCCGTGGGGTCGGGCAGGGTGGCCTTCTCACCTCTCACTTTGTCGTCGGTCTCTCGAACATCGACTGACTGATTTCCGGATTGACCACAAAGTCTGACACCACCAGCGCCTTGGTCCGTTTGCCCGATTCCGTGATCCAGTTCCGTCGCGCAACTATCGGATAGTCCAACGCGCCAGTCATCTCCGTCTCACCCCAAATCACGCGGTTGATGCTTTCCTTCCCTTCCTCGACATACGTGACCTCTGTGGGGAAGCTTTCGCCCGGTTTGAAGAAGTACTGCCAAGCGTCCTGGTGGTCGCCCACGTCTTCTCCGAACGTCACTCCAATCGCATGATATCCGTTGGGCGGCTCCGTTTCCGCCGGAGCGGTTGGGTCGGTCCGCATCCGTACGCCCGGCCGCGGCGACAGGCCGCGGTAGTGGAGAAAGACACCGTCGTCGCGAAGTTTGTAGGGCAGACCCGGCCAATAAAAGAGATCTCCGGTGACGTAACGCACCTCGTCCCAATCCTTATCGCCCGCGGACAGCGCTTGGTCGTTCATGGTCGCCCAATGATCCTGACCGGTGAAGCCCTGAGCGATGAAGTCATTACCTTCCCAACGTTCTACGCGCGTCAGCTGGCCCTGTGGCGACTTCTTGATCCACACATATCTCGGACGCATTCGCCTTATGCGGCCCGAAAGGGTGTCATAGATGATGGTCGTGATGGTGTACGAGGCAGACTGAAACTGATGATAGGTGTCCATCCCGCCAAGCGCATCGATCCAGAGGCCGATCAGGGAGTCTGCGATGACCTCCGGTGGGGAGTCGGACGAGAAGTCCGCTGCGGAATCTTCGACCGTGGGCTGGCACGCGGCCGCGACCCAACAAAGGGTCAATACCAGGGCCAGGCTACCTCGGTTGGTCATCTTTTTGCTCCTGCTTTGAGTCCTCTGGATATTCAGTGGAAATCTAAGGGTGATGAAACTTTAAAACTATGAAAAGGTTCCCCGCTTTCGACCCCCCCGAATACGTCGACTGGCAGCCCGACCCGGAACTGGTACGGCTGTTCGGTGAAGGTTGGGCCCGTGATCCGAAGCGCAAAGCCATCATCGAGGTCCTCACGGCCGAGGAGCTACGCGATCTGTACAAAGGGATGGTCCGAACCCGGCTCCACGATGTCATGCTCAAGCGTTGGGTCAAGCAGGGCGTGATCTCCAAGGCCTGGCTCGGTACGGGGGAAGAAGCCGTCACCGTCGGTCCCGTGCACGCTTTGAACCGTGAGGTAGACATCGTCGCGCCGATGATCCGAAATGCCGGCGCCTGCCGCGAGATGGGCATGTCGATTGCCGACATGCTCCGTGGGTATCTCGCCACCGCCGACTCGCCGTCGTGGGGCCGCGACGGACACGTTGGATCGCTCGACCAACGTGTCCTCCCGCCGATCTCGAACATCGGCAACATCCCACCCGTCACGGTTGGCTTGGCCCTGGCGTTCCGACTGCGCGGCGAGAGTGGGGTGGCACTTACGTGGGTAGGCGACGGTGCGGTAAAGTCGGGACCCACTCACGAAGCTTTCAATTTCGCGGCCGTGAAACGTGCGCCGGTGATTTTCGTCATTCAGAACAACCAGGTCGCTTTGGGGACGGCCGTCGGTGTGCACCACCTGCCGGGCTCCTTCGAGGAGCTTCACGAGGCATACGGCATGGCGGGGTGGTCGTTCGACGGTAACAACGTCCTCGATGCATACGCCGCAACGAGACTGGCCGCCGATCGGTGTCGCGCTGGCGACGGACCGGTGATGCTCACGGCGGAGACCTTCCGCATGGGTGGTCATGCGACGCATGACGAGCGCGAGGCGCGCGAGGTTATTCCCGCCGAGATGTTCGTCCATTGGGGCCGTCGAGATCCGATAGGGTTGTTTGAAGAATATCTCAAACAAACCGGAACACCGACGGAGGCATTGGAACAGGACGAAGCGGAGGTCGCCGAAGAGGTTGAGCGAGCGGCGGCGGAGGCGCTGCGAAGTCGGGATGAGAATATGCCGGTGCCGGAATCGGCGCTGGAAGGAGTCTATGCAGGAGGTAAGAAGTGAGAAGTAAGAAGTGAGAGGGCCCCACCCAACCCCCTGGTGGTGGGGAGCGGTGGCCCTCCCACTTCTCACTTCTTACATTCCAAACAGCGTCTTGATCGAGACAATCAGCTTTGGGATCGAGAACACCAACACGACGGCGAGTACGGGCGGAATCAAGTATTTTACGAAGAATTTCCACGCACTGATGAACTTCGGGTTGCCGAGTCCCACCGAGAGTTCCTGTTCCGCTTGCGGTAGGATCTTGTAGCCGACCAGAATGGCGGTGAAGAAGCCGCCCACCATGAGCAAGACGGTGCCAACCAGCTTGTCACCCACATCCAGGATATTCAGGTTGAACGCGGTCGGGATGCCCAGCGCTGCGATAACGACGCCTGCTATCAGGGTGGACTTCTGACGCGACCATTTCAAACCGTCGATCGACGCGCTCACCACGACCTCCAACAACGATATGGCCGATGTCAGCGCTGCAAAGAACAACATGATGAAGAACGCGGCAATCACCAGGTTCCCGCTGTTTCCCAGGCCTTGCAACGCGGCCGGCATGGCGATGAACAGCGTGCCGACGGTGTTGTCGGCTAGGCTT
>JAPULP010000089.1 GCA_027294815.1 Gemmatimonadota bacterium
AACTCCGTGCAACTCGCGGCTGGACGCTGGAAAAGACGGCGAGGGTTGAGGCAACCGTGGCGGTAGTAACCAGAAGATGCCTCGCGATCTGGGCCAGCGACCAAACCGCGTAGCTCCACGAACTGCTTGCGATGCTCTCCAGAGCGGGGCTCAGTCTGTCTGAAAACCTGTAGAGGGTGTCTTTGACAAGTGATGCGAGCGAACTCGACGCGCTCGCGCTGGATCATCGCTCGCGAACTCCTGATGGCTGGGTGTTCATCGTCAGCGCTCTTGTGCTTGTTTCAACCGTTCACTTTCGGTGGTCACCTTCAGCCTGATGGTCTTTCCACTCCGGAGCTTAGCCCAGTAGCCCCGCGGGGTCCTCAAAGATGCCGGTCATTAAGGTCATATCATCGGACGGGTCGTACTCCGCTCGAAGTCAGAAACGCCTTTTGTTCGTCTTACCCGCATCCCTCCTAGCCCGGCCTCGTCGATTTCGGGCGGACCGGTTCTCCCACGTAGACAGGACTGGCCCACGCGACGCCTCCGTCGACCTGGATGACGCGTACGTAGGCGTATTCACCTCGTTCGAAGGGCGGCAGCTCTAGGCGCTCGGACCAGTCCGTACGTCCATCGCCGGGAAGAGCGATCACGACTTGTCCGCTGCGGACGATGTCGACGCGGTCGATTGGCGCCGTCGCGGCGACGGCGAACCGCAGGAAGGCGCTCGGCGCGGCGGTCGGCGGCACGTTCGATCCCATCGGTTGGTCGTCGAGCCACATGCGGAGCCAGATGCGACGGCCGTTGGTGGCGTAGACGCGGCGGGCCTTGAGGGCGCGCAGGATGGCCTCCCGGCTGTTTTCCTCGGAAAAGATCGCGGCGAGGCCGCCGCTCGGGGAAGCCAGGTGCGACAGGCCGGGGTGGCCGTCGTGACCATCGCCGCTTCCGATGAAGCCGAACCTCAGACCGCGGTCGAGTTCGTCCCGCACGAAGTTACCTTCGACGGGGTTGTAGATCCTGCCTGGCGTATCAAACGCTTCGCTGCTGCCGTGCGCCGAGACGACTTCCGTGACGGGTTCGATGTCGGGGTCGGGCACGTAGTACCAGTTCGTCGAGATCGGTCCGCCGGCCGAGTGGTGCGCCACGGTCAGAGCCGAATGACCCGCCAACGCTTCCCACAGCTGCGGGGGCGTCTCGTAGGCGGGATCGAGGGAGCTGAAGATCGGACCGCACTCCCCGAAGTAGAGCACGTGGCGATGGCCGTGAAGCCAGCTTGTCCACTCGTAGCCGGCCAACGCGACGAAACGTCCCTCATCGTCGAACATGCGGGCGATGTCCTGAACGGCTGCCCACATCTCGCCGTGCTCGTCCATGAAGCGCATGCCCCAATGGTCGTGGTCGGTGAGGGCTACGAAGTCGAGCGACGCCGCGTCTCGTGCGTAGCGGAAGTACTCCTCGGGCGTGCCCGTTCCGTCGGAGAGCATCGAGTGCCCGTGAAGATCGCCCCACAGGACTCGTGGAATCCCCTCCTCGACGACGAGCGGGTTGCTCTCCGCCAGCAAGTTGCCGTCGACCGCTGCTGTCAGTCGATAGACGCCCGGCTTCTCGACGGCGACCTCGATGCTCCTCATCCCCTTCTCGTCGCCGTCGAATCTAAGCTGCTCGGGAACGGCGAGACCCGGCGGTGAGGTCAGCGTGACGGTCGCCTGGAAGTCGACGCCTGCGTTTCCGACCGCGTCTAGCACGGCGAGGGTCAATCGAACCGTGTCCCCTGGACGAGCCGTGCTGGGCAGCGTCAGTTGGGCTTGCGACGGGGGCCCCGGACCGACGTCGACACGTGGGTACTCCTTGATGAGGGAGCGCACTCCGTCGCCGTCGCCGTCGACGGCGATCCAGATCGGCGCCCCGGCCTCGGAGTAGCGATCCACGCGGGCGCCGGCGGTGCCGGCTCCGTAGCGGAAGCGAATCTGCTCGCCGTGCTCGAGCTTCCTGCCACGGATCCGCGCGCTCAAGAGATGCGGCGCGGGAGCCTCCAACTCGATCTCGACCTGCGGTGTCTCCGTGCTCACCTCCGTGAAACCCGGCGCGCCGGACTCGACGTTCTGCGGTGCGTCCCACCCCCAGAACGACGAGGGTTGGAGGACGATCGCGCCGCCCTCCTCCACCCCCAGCGGTCCGGCCTCGTAGACGATCTCGAAGACCTGGCGGCTTCCCGCCGGAACGGGTTCGGCGGGCGGTTCGGCCAGCCAGGCACGGCCGCCACCATCCGCAGGACTGCGCTCGGCGGCGAGGTCCTCCAGCAGCATCTCGACCGTGCCGATCTTGGCGTCGCGGGACAGCGGAGGATCATCGCCCACCTCGCGCGGCTGGCACGAGACCAGCGCCAGAGCCAGCGCCAGCATGGCCGGCAACGCCCATGCGCGACGATCGGAAACCGACATGTCCGAATGATACACGTGCCGACCCGGGCGACCTTTTCGTCGTTCCCGATACTCGGCGATACGCGAGTTGGCAGGAGGTGTCCCTGGAGTCGTCGCTATCGAGAAGTGCGTCACGCGCAAGAGCGGACTGGGTTGGCTCGTCGATACTCGGGTCGGTTTTCACTTGTTTCTGGCATGGAGAACCACCTCCTGGCGAGAGATTCTAGTCGATCAGCTTGTCCTCTACCCCAAGATCGTCAGCTTTGTAGCCCTGGGCCGGTCCAGCGGCGCGACCACAATCGGGTTGACTGGAGGTCCTCCGGGGGCGCATCTTGGGGCGATCCGAAGTGACGGTGACTAGCAACCCGAGGTCGTTCGGATTACTTCGTAGATCTCGTACGGCGTGGCGGAGTTGCTGACTACACGCCACAGCATATATGCCATGTATCCGAGTAGGAG
>JAPULP010000009.1 GCA_027294815.1 Gemmatimonadota bacterium
GGCCCCCTCATCGCCACCGTCTACCTCTGCTGCTCCAAGATCACCTTGCCGGAAATACAGCTAATCTGAGCTACAGTTGTTTAAGGAGAACTGGAGTTTTTCACCACCCTGCTAGGCCCCGCCGTCGGTGGCTTCAAGGGACTGGGCTGTTCACGGAGTCGGCGACGAGCGCGCAACTCCCCGAACCGTGACGTCAGGCTGTGCAGCGCGGAATATTGCCTACCGGGTCGGCAAAGTACATCCTCCAGCATTGGCGCTGATCTTCGCTGATCCGTAGCCACGCCGCCGCAGGTCTATCGAGAGCTCGGTCTAGCTCCTCTGTGAGCCGATCGAACATGTTGGAGGTTCTCAACACGCCGCCGGCGCTCCACCAATCCGCCAGCGACAAGGTGCCGAATGGCCCGTCTACCAGTTTGGTGGTCAGTCGGATGCGCCAGGAGCAAGCGCTCGATACGCAGCTGACATTGAGCGCCACGTTGAGGAAATTCGTGTCATCGACAACGATACGCGCGTCGCGGAACTTGCCGGCGACCATGATGGTCAGCGCGTCGAGCAGCTCCTCCTCGGAGACACGCAACCGGTTTGCCTCGTCGGCGATCGTCATGGTAACGTTGAGATCCACCACGTCTTGCTGCGGCGGCAAGAGAGCGGCAGCGACGATCGCGATTCCGAAGATTATCGCAGACATTCATCCCCCTTCTTTTGACTGGCTGGAGAGCCAAGCGTCAAGCAACTCGCAGCGCCCCGGCTTTGTCAAGCGACCCAAGCCGGGCGATTGGTGCTGCGCGAGCTAGCCTGTTAACTTGCTGTTGCGAGACTCAACAGGCTTCAACATAATTGGTTAGACGGATTCCGGCGTCTACGGAGAGAGGGGCATCATGCGTTTTCGGCGTTTGTGGGTGTACATATCGGTCACCCTGGTGGCCATCTCGGGGTTCGGCTGCGCCCACGTGGGCCGCGAGGAAATGGTGACCGAGCAGGATACTCTCCGCGATGAGTTCCGCGCCGGCGACGCGACGCTCGCCAGCGACATCGAACGACTCGACGCGTCAATCGACGATCTCGCCGCCGACGTCGCGGCAAACACCGCCCGCATGGAGGCTCTCGAGCGGGATCTCGAAGCGTTCCGCACGGAGTTTGGGGCGACGGTTGAACGGATGGAGGGCATGATCGCGTTCAACGTACCGGTGCACTTCGACTTCGACTCCTCGGTGGTTCGTGATGTCGACAAGGCGGTGCTCGACAGGTTCGCTTATGTGGTACGCGAGTACTACCAGGGCAGCATCGTGACCGTTGAGGGCTTCGCGGACCCTGCAGGCGACCCGGAATACAACCTGCGCCTGGGCGACCGCCGCGCCGAGGGCGTCAAGAGCTACTTGGTCGAGGTCGCCGAGCTCGACGTTCCGATTCGGGTCGTCAGCTATGGCGAGGCCGAAGACCGTCAGATCACGCCGGGCGCCTGGGGCAACGACGGGGAGTCGAATCGCCGGGCGGCGTTGGTCATCGACTACCGGGGCATCGAAGAAGGCTCCTGAGTCCCTCCGGCTACCTCCCATCCGCGAACCGGGCGATACAACCTCCCCCACCCGCACCGAGCGGTTCGAGGATTTCGTAATGACCGAGGTTTTTGCCGACCACAGTGGGTAGTCCGTTTCGAGAAGCGTGTGCGGTCAGCCTAGCCGGAATCGCTCGATTCGATCAACGGGCGGCGCCTCCGGCGTCATTATTGAGATCGGTTTCCAACCGCCCTTTGGCGGCAAGCTTGCCGACCTGCCTCAGGCTAATCTCTTCGCCAACGCTCGATGGGGCGCTCGCTAGAAATTGATACCGACGAGCACGGTGAAATCAGCGAGCCCGGTACCGACCTGCGTACGGGCCTCGACGAAGTAGCGATAGCGAGCGGCTCCCCACTCGATTCCGCCGAGGATGTTGAGACCCGCCTTCACCTTCGTGTCCTTCTCATCGGGGACATCGATGCCGATGCCCAAGCCACCGCCGATGTAGGGGTTCCACGTCGCGCCGTCGATCGGCACGTAGTACGCGGCGTCTATGTTCGCCATGAAGATGGTGCGGTTGTCGCCCAACCCGATCGTGAAACTCGGCTGGAAGCGCACCCCGGAAATAAATTCACCGGCGTTCACGTGGGCGCCGATCTGGAACTGATTCGGATGCGTATTGAGTCCGCCGCGGATGCCCGCGCCGTTGTATCCCAAATCCTGTGCCTCAGCCGCCGGCACGAAGAATGCCACCATCGCGAACCCCACGGCGCCCCGCATAAGCCACCGTCGCATCATGCCCTCCTGCTAGGCGAGTACAGGAGCCCCCACGAGGGATCCCTAGTACGCTGTCGTCAACGCTCGCGACCACGATAATGCTTCACTCGGAGTAGGGATAGCAGCCATGCGCGTCGAATTGTGCCGCCGGCGAACGCCTCCAGTGCGAGGCAGTTGGTTTGCTCACGTGGAGGGGTTACACGGTGCTCCTCTCGCACGTGTCGAGGGACTGGTTTCGATCCTGTCAATCACTGCCCAGTATGCCTTGCGCGCGATGGCGGATCGGTGCGTGTACGGTGGAAGCTTCACCGAGGTCGAGCACGGCGAAAATCTTGCCTCCGACGCGGAACAACAGATCGTCGCCCCATTGGATGTCCTCGGTCGCGTTGGCAAAGGACAGACAATATTCGCGCAAGGATTCGAGGTCCATATGTGTTCGAAACGAGCGCCGCCGCTACCGTCCTGTCGGCACTCGTTGCTTCAAGTCCTCGAACCAGTTGAGGACGACGACAATGTGAGGTGTGATTGCAGCCCCGGCAGCGTCTGATGGGGCTGCCGGGTTCGCGATCCTCAGGAAACGGCCCGTATCGGGATGAACGTCG
>JAPULP010000090.1 GCA_027294815.1 Gemmatimonadota bacterium
CTCTATCGTGAAGTAGTCGAAGGATGAGTTGGTGGCAGGGAATCTTGTTGGGTCTGGTACAAGGCCTCACCGAGTTCTTGCCGATTTCGAGCTCCGGGCATCTGGTAGTGGTCGAGGCTGTCATGGGTCTCCAGACACCCGGGGTCATCGTGGAAGTAGTGTTGCATGTGGCCACGCTGTTGGCCGTGGTGATCGTCTACCGGAATACGTTGGGAAAGCTTGCGGCCGGAGCGCTCGCCGGGGACCGCGCGGCATGGCGGTACATTTTGCTGTTGGCGTTGGCCACCGTTCCTGCCGGCCTGATTGGGGTCACTTTGCAGGATTGGTTCGAGAGCACGTTTGACTCGCTCGCGCTCGTAGGTGTGAACTTTCTGGTCACTGGCACCGTATTGTGGAGTACGAGAGGACGGGTGGGGCATGATGAACGTCCGACCACCGCGGGGGCGTTTGGCATCGGTGTGGCACAGGCACTGGCCATCCTACCGGGCATATCGAGGTCGGGGGCGACGGTGGCAGCGGGGATGTGGTTGGGAGTGGACGCGGTTCGGGCTGCCGAGTTCTCCTTTTTGCTCGCGATCCCCGCCATCGGTGGTGCCGCAATACTTCAAATCCCAGACTTGTCTGGTGATGTGATGTCCATTGGTGCATTCCCTCTGGCGGCGGGATTCCTCGCCGCGCTCGTTTCCGGCGTGCTCGCGATTCGTGCGCTGATTGCGCTCCTTCGCTCCCAGGCGTTTCACCGTTTCGCACCGTACTGTTGGACGATTGGGGTCATCACTTTGCTCTTCGCGACGCTGGGAACATGAAGTACGATGGGCTCGATACGGCGGCGCTGGCCGCCCGTCTGGGTGTCCCGAGCTGCCTTGCGCTGGAGAGGGTGACCAGCACGCTCGATATCATCCACGAACTGGCCGTCGAGGGCGCGCCCTGCGGAGCGCTGGTCCTTGCCGACGAGCAAGTCAGTGGCCGCGGCCGCCAGAGTCGCCGGTGGTACAGCCCAAAAGGAGGCGGCGTTTGGCTGAGCAGCCTGAAGCGGCCATCTCGACCGGTCGAAGGCGGCGTACTGGCGTTGCGGACCGGCTTGGCCGTGGTGCGGGCCCTTACCGACCTCGACGTCGTGGCGAAGCTCAAATGGCCCAATGACGTGATGCTTCACGACCGTAAGCTCGCAGGCGTGTTATGTGAAGCTCGCTGGCGGGGTCCCGAGATCGCTTGGGTGGCATTGGGTATCGGGATCAACGTGCACGGACCACTTCCCGAGGAGATCGCCGGCCGCGCGATCTCACTGGATGAGGTCCTCCCCGGTGTGGACCGACTCATGGTATTGGATGCGCTCATGCCGTGGATACGCGACCTCTGCGACCGGCCGAACCTCGACGAAAGCGAGTGTCTCGAGTTCGGGCAATGCGATTGGCTCGTCGATCGCGCCATTCGAGAACCAGTGGAAGGCACCGCCCGGGGAGTCGACCGGACCGGAGCCCTGGTCGTGGAGACTCCCAGTGGGATAGAACACGTTGTGGGAGGAAACGTTGTCCCCGCGTGACCTTCCCTTGTGGGCTCGCGCCGCCGCCGTCGTACTGGTGTGGATTGCCGCGTGGTATATCCCGCGATCGGAGTCCTTAGCCGCTACAGTCGGGTTCTCGTCTTTGGAGTTGAGCGCGGGAGTCGTGGCGGTGTCCCTGTTGTTGGGAATGCGCCTTCCCCTGGACTTGTGGCCACAACAGCCGGAACGCGACAAGTTCTCGCTTCCCCTAGCCATAGCACCGGCAGCGGTGATGGGGGCAGTGATTCTTCTGGCCCGGTCCAGCCAGGTGCCCGCGGTGTTGGCCGAGACCGACCGCGGGTTGTTGGTGGCGATTGTGGCAGGCGGCACCGTCTGGGCGCTCGCGTGGGGCAGAATTCAGCAACCTATTTATTTCCGTTGGTACGGTGTCGCGGCGGCGGTCGCGGTGCTGCCACTCCTCGCGAGAATGGTGGTCGTCGCGTCACAACCGGCAGGTTGGCCGGACATTCAATGGGTAACGTTTGTCCAATTGGCCGCGTTCTTTTTTGTCGTGGGCTCGACCGCCGCTCTGGTGACCCAGGAGTTGGCGTTCCGGCGTATTCTGATCGGGCAAGCAGGAGATGCCGGGTTGGCGATCGTGCTGATTGCAGCGGTTGCCTTTGGCGTGTGGCACGCCTGGGCGCCCGACCTGGCGGGTGGCATGTTCACCGCCGGGGTGAACGGCACGCTGCACGGCGTGGTGTTGGGTTCATTGTACAGTTTGTCACGCTCGCTTCTGGTGCCCGCCGTGTATCAAGGGGCGTCGACGGCTGGAATGCGCGCATTTGATCTTGGCACCGTCGCTCCCGAGGGGGTGACGGCAATCGGCGGCCCGACAACGATCGGGATGGTGGTGACGGGAATTGTCGCCGCAATATTTGCGTATCATGTAAACCGGCGATCCGGTTTTATGGGTCTTCTCACACGACGACCAGTGCCAGATGCTGCTAACGATTGATATCGGGAATTCGGAGATCACCTTGGGTCTCTTCTCGGGTGATCGTCCGGCCGTGCAGTGGCGGATGACGACGGTGACCATTCGCACACCCGACGAATGGATGAGCACCCTTACCACGTATCTCGTGCAGGCAGGCCATTCTCCGAACGAGATACGCGCGGCTGTTTGTGCATCGGTGGCTCCCGCGGTCACGCAAGGATTCGTGGAAGGGGTGGAAAAAGCCGTCGGGGTTGCTCCCCTCTTAGTCGGGCCCGCATCCAAGCTCCCCATCGTGTTGGACGTCGACGAACCGATGACGGTCGGTGCCGATCGGGTGGTGAATACGCTGGCGGCCTCCGAGTTGTACGAAAAGGACACCATCGTGGTCGACTTCGGCACTGCGACGACCTTCGATTGCATCACAGCCGACGGTCGGTTTCTCGGAGGTGTCATTGCCCCTGGGATTCAGACTGCGGCAGATGATCTCACCAGGAAGACGGCGAAGTTGCCCGCCACCGAACTCACGGCACCGGCATCGGCTATCGGAAAACGTACCGAAGATTGCGTCCGGGCCGGCGTGCTGTTGGGCCATGCGGACATGACCGACGGCTTGGTGCGGCGCATCAAGGCCGAGTGGCCGAACGAATCCGTGCCCTTTGTGGTCGCCACCGGCGGATTGGCTTCCTTGATAGCGGAGCTGTCGCAGGAGATAGAGCAAACGGAGCCCAGCCTCACGTTGATTGGCCTTCGCATGGCGGCCGCCCACCTGGGTTTGCGGTGGTAACGGAGAGCCGTTGAACTGAGGCCGGTAGGGCGCTAACTTGCGGCGGTTTGCGGCACTACCGGAGAAAACCACTAATGACATCTGTGGCTGATATGATATCTGCGGCTGAAACCTCGTCGGCACATCCCGATTGGCGGGTCATTGTTCGCGCGGGAGTCCAGGTTGGCGTCGTGACGGCCGTGGGGGTAGCGGTTTTCGCCCTCTTGTCTCGTGGAATGGCTGGCATGAGCGAAACACTCGTGCAATCGATCATGGTTTTGACCGGAGCGGCGGTCTTTTCGTACTTCCCGTCTATGTTGCTACGCCCGCGTGATGCGGATAGCATCGCTTGGGTGACCCTGATCGGTTTGTTGGGAGCGCTCGTGTTCACGATCATCGATACGGTGATCTTCCGCCCGATGAACTTGTATCATTGGACCTGGGACGCGATCGGTGGCGGCAGTGGTTTTTGGTACATCCCGGTCTGGTGGATGGGATCAGCCTTCTTGGCATGGTTGGGTGCCTGGGTGGTTGCGATCAGTTCGCGTGAGGCCGATGGGCAGGTGCCGGCCATTGCCGGGCAGACGGTTGGGATCGGTGTGGTGCTCGGTGCCATCTTGATGGCGACCGGGTTGGTGCCGTTTCACAGCGCCGGCTTTGCACTCGCGTTCACGATTGGGTTGGTGTTACACGTTCCGCTGGCCGGAGTGATGCATAGAGGGTGATCTTCACGACCCGGCGATTGATTCGCTCGATCGGTTGGCTGCTCACGCCGTTCGCGGCAGGGGCAGTTTCTTTTTTGGGTGCATGGATCGGCGCACGCGCCGGTCGGGTGGTGGAGTCGCCAAAGTGGGCGCTGGCCCTCCTGGTCGTTGGAGCAGCGCTTGGGGCGTTTGCCGGGGCGGGTGTCTGGGTGTGGGGCCTCCGACGTGCCTGGCACAGTGAGTTGCGGATGAGACGCGAGCGGTTGACGCGGGATCGAGCGCGCCGGCGGGAGCGGGAAGGTGGCGGGGAGCAGCCATCCCACAAGGGAACTTCATGAGGTGAGCCTGGCCTCCAGTCGACCGGGCCCTATTTTCAAACCCAACCTCAAATCAGAGAGAGACCCCATGCGCGTGATCAGGTACGTCATCGTTGCGTTGGTGGCGCTCACGGCCACCACTTCAGCGCAGAGCCAGCAATTCGAGACGACGCAAATTGCCGACGGCGTCTATCAATTTCGCTGGCAGGCCCACAACAGCTTGTTCGTGGTTCATGCAGGCCAGGTGGTGGTGATCGATCCCATCTCCTCTGACGCGGCTCGCCAACTAGCCTCGGAGATCCGGCGTGTTGCCCCATCCGTAAACCTTCGCGCCATCGTGTACAGTCACGACCATGCCGATCACGCGACGGGCGCGCGGGTACTGCGCGAGGAATTCGGTATGGCAACCCCGATCGTGGCTCACGAGAACGCGCTCGCGAAAGTCGAAGCTGTGGGCGACGCCGATCTTCCACCGCCCGACATTACGTTCGTCGAGAGAACAACGCTACACCTCGGTGGGAAAGAGGTGCAGCTCCACTACCTGGGGCGGAGTCACAGTGACAACATGGTGGTGGCGTTTTTGCCCGACGACCGCATAGCGTTTGCCGTCGACTTTGTCTCGAACGATCGGGTCGGATTCCGCGGCCTCCCTGATTATCACTTTCCGGAGTTCTACGAGACGATCGGAAGGCTACGGCTGCTGGATTTCGAAACGATCGTGTTCGGTCACGGGCCGCCCGGCGATCGCGCCACGATCGATCGGCAGATCGCGTATTACGAAGATCTGCGCCGTGCCGTGACGGAGGCTGTCGGTGCGGGTTTGTCGGAGGACGAAGCGGCCGCCAGCGTGCGTTTACCCCGGTACGCGGACTGGTCCGCGTATGATGACTGGTTCGAGTTGAACGTGCGCGCCATCTATCAATGGCTCGCTGCATCGGGTTGAATGAGTTGACACGGCATTTCAACGTGGCGCGGTACGGATGACGCGGGCCGCAGACCCCGAGCTGGTGTCCAGCGAGCGAGACCATGCGCGGTCGCTCGACGCCGCGGATCCATTGGCGCCGTATCGAGATCGTTTCTCGTTTCCCAAGAAGAGCGACGGGTCGCCGGTCGTGTACCTGCTGGGAAACTCGCTGGGGCTCATGCCCGACTCCGCACGGGCGGCGGTCGAGGCGGAACTGCGCCGGTGGGGATCACTGGGGGTCGATGGGCACTTTCAACGGCCGGACGGCTGGTTGACGTACCAGGATGTGTTTCGCGACAAGGCGGCACGGCTCGTGGGCGCCCAACCCAACGAGATCGTTTTCATGAACACACTGACCATGAATCTGCACGTCATGCTGATCTCGTTCTATCAACCGCAAGGGGCGCGGACCAAAATCTTGATCGAAGAGAATGCGTTTCCGTCCGATCGCTATGCGCTCGGCTCTCAAGTGCGCATCCACGGTCTCGACCCGTCGTCGACCGTCATCGTTGCGCGAGCGCGCAAGGACGAAGTCCTTCTTCGCACCGAAGACATTGAGGCGTTGCTCGACGAGCGGGGTGACGAGATTGCCCTCGTGATGTTCCCGGGAATCAATTATTGGTCTGGTCAACTGTTCGACATGCAACGCATTGCCGCGGCGGCCCGGAAACAGGGCTGTGCGGTCGGATTCGATCTGGCCCATTCGGTTGGCAACGTTGGTCACGCGCTGCACGACTGGGATGTCGATTTTGCCGTTTGGTGTACCTACAAATATCTGAACGGAGGGCCTGGAGCCGTTGGAGGATCGTTCGTGCACGAGCGGCATGGCTCCAACTCGGCGATCCCCCGCCTCGCGGGATGGTGGGGCAATGATCCAAAAACTCGATTCGAAATGCGCGAGTCGTTCGAACCCC
>JAPULP010000091.1 GCA_027294815.1 Gemmatimonadota bacterium
GCAAACTTCCCTTGGGTGACCTGAAGTACGCAAACGGTGTGCTGTGCATCATGTTCGAGACGCGCGACATGTAGATATCCGCGTGTCGTTCGATCTGACGTGCCATGTGGCTCTTGTCGTTTCCGGCTCTCATCAACGGACCCCAGCGACTGTTGGAGACGCCGCCTGCCGCTTCCGCGAGTGGTGAAATCTTTTTGTCCAACGCATTGAGTTTGGACCGCAAGTCGGAGAGTTTCGATTCGAGGTCTTTGACGGCCTCTTTCGGTTGCGGCCCGTAGCGCCGGCGTTTCCGCTGTAACGAGAGACGGAGTCGGCTTTGTTCGTGCTCCAGTTTCTCTTTCTCATCCATCAGCTTTGCCAACCGACGTTCTCGCTTGCCGAAGGCCTCCGTCGCGGCAATCTCCGCCTCCAATTCGCGAACGATCAAACCGGTGCGCCAGCGGAGGAGGTTCTTGGTCACATGAACGTCACTGAAGAGGTGGTCGCCTACGTAGAGGATGTTGTCCCCGGAAAGACCGAGATGCTTCTCGACTCCGGCAGCATTCCCACCCAGGTAGATGCCACCCTCTTGTGGTGCGCCCACCACGGGCTTGAGCAAACCCTCGTCGTTGGTCACTTCAAAAAACGGATGATTCGTGGAGAAAAAGGCAGGTTTGCGCGCCGACACGATGACCAAATCGAACAGATCCCGCCAGGTCGTGTCCCCGGGCAGGTAGCGATCGAAGGCGTATTCCATCATCGCTCTCGTATACGACCACTCCGAGTTGGTGATCAGAAGGATTTTTTTGTCGGCGTGCCGTTGATCTAAGAGGGTCAGTGGTAGATCCGGATCCAGCTCGATAAAGCGCTCGGGATCGGCGATGATCTCGGTCTTGAGGATACCCTCCATGTGCGTGTCGTCGAGGGAGGTCCTTATGACGTCGTAGAGATCGTCATGGCTCAGTACTCGTGGCAGAACCCCCTTGTCCAACAGGTCGACGAGCTGGCTGTACATGCACGCTTCCGACAACGAGAACAGCGTGTTGAGAAACACCCAACGCCGCTCTGCCAGGTCGACAATGGTTCGGCCGTACAATCTCCGCTGCACCGTGAAACCCATCGGGACGGTTCCGTGGCGAGCCTGCTTGATGTAACCAAATCGGTTCGCCTTGACGATGTTGCCCAATTCGGTGTCGATGATGAGCCCTCGAACGACGGCCGTCGGGTCGAACTGGAGATCGGGCAAGGGCCATCCCTGATCCACCAACTTCTGCTGAATATGCTCGTACGCCCGTCGCTCCCACTCGTTCACGTTGTAGTGCACGAGTGTGTAGTCCATGTCATAGCCGATGGCTGCGATTGAACGGAGGTTCAACGTCCGGTTGCAGAAGATACCGCGGTCGGCGCGTTCGCCGTTTCCCGAGCCAGCCAACGCTGAATCGCTGTGTTTAGGCGCCATGAGGTGAATCCTGCACGGCGTGCACGTGCGCTGCCACGAAGTGGTTCAACGGGCCGTGTCCGCGTCCGATTGGGGGTGCCTGCTCGATCGCGCGGTGCACGAAATCGATTGCGTGCTCCACCGCCGTGCCGAGGCGGGTTCCGTGTGCGAGTTCCGCGGTAATCGCCGCGCTCAAGGTACAGCCGGTGCCGTGCGTTGAACTGCTCTCGAGCCGCGGATGTACAAAGTGACGCGTGTCCGTCTCCGTGATCAGCACGTCGACGATTTCGCCGCTCCTCTCCAGATGCCCGCCTGTGACGAGTACTGCTTCGGTTCCCATATCCAGTAACGTACGTCCTGCGCTTTCCATGTCGTCGATGGTCGACACCGATTGACCGGCCAGCGCTGCTGCTTCGTGAAGATTGGGTGTCACGATGGTGGCGAGCGGCACGAGGTACTCGACCACCGATCGCTCTGCCTCCTCCGACAAGAGTCGATCGCCCGACGTCGCCACGATGACCGGATCTACGACCAATTTAGAGAACTCCAAGCGCCGAATACCGCTTGCCACAGCTTCGACGAGCTCGGGGCTGGCCAGCATGCCGGTTTTCGTCGCATGTGGAAGGAGGTCTTCGGCCAGCGCTGCCATTTGGCTGGTGACGATGTCGACCGGAATCTCGTGTACCGCCGTCACGCCCAGCGTGTTTTGCGCCGTCACCGCCACCACGACGCTGGTTCCATACACACCGTACTGGTGAAACGTCTTGAGGTCGGCTTGGATTCCCGCTCCGCCTCCCGAATCCGAGCCCGCGATGGTCAACGCGATCGGGAATGGATTGTTGATTTTATCCAACGGTTCAGTCATTGTCGGTGCGACCACTAGTTGCGACATTTGACACCGTCTCTTGCTCGTTGATCATGGCACAGACCCCGGTGACGTTGATTCGAAATCTACAGCGGCGCAACGCCCGCCGCCGCCAACCACTCGCGATCGTGGAGGGTGTGCGCCTCACAGAAGAAGCCTTGGGAGCCGAATTGTCTTTCAAAGGAGCCGCCGTCAGTCCGGCGCTCGGTCGGTCCGAGCGAGGGGTGGCGTTGCTCGACGACCTGCGACACGCTGGGGTGTCGATCGAAGAGGTGGACGATCACGCTCTGTCCGATCTCGCCGATACCGATACTCCCCAGGGTATCGTCGCGGTCGTGGAGCCTCCGGAATGGCGAGTGGCAGATCTGTCCGTCGGCGTGGGCGAGTCCATTCTCGTCCTCGATGGCGTCCAAGACCCGGGCAATGTCGGTGCGCTCTTGCGAACGGC
>JAPULP010000092.1 GCA_027294815.1 Gemmatimonadota bacterium
GGGTGATGAGGGTTTGATTCAAACGCTGAGTCAAATGCATGAGATCACCCACCCTAAGTCATGGAGTCGGCTTCTCCGCGCGTCGCTTCAGCGACAGACAGCCGAGCCGCGGCTTTAGCCGTGGTAACCACAATGTATCGCCGTTTCACCGTCTCGCGAGGAACCGAGACGTAACGCAAGAGTTTGGTGGCGACTTCCGGTTGTTCTGGTGGAACCTCTTCGGTCCCGCGTCGAAACACCGGGTTGCCAACCAAGAATGGCGTAGGCGCGAGAGCCTCCCGTCGGGCACCGACCCGCCCCTCCGGGGTATACCTCCCGATCAACCACAAACCTTCCAGTCCAAGACGCTCCCCAGTGAGCTAGGAGGCAGCCATGGCTTCTGATCGTCTGAATTCGGAACGCAGCTCCACGAACCTCGTCGAGTTGTTGATGGGAACGGCAGTGGGCCTCGCCATTCTCGCCGGGCCGACCGATGCCGTCGCCCAAGGAAATCGAGTCCGGACGTTGACCGACACGCTCCCCGCCGCGGTAGGGGGAGTCACGGTGGACCGCGCAGGGATGATCTACGTCGCCGATTTCCGCGAGACGGTGTGGAAGGTGACACCCGACGGCCAGGCCAGCGTGTTCGCCACAGGGTTCTACGGTGCGTCGGGCAACGCGATCGATTCCCGCGGCAACCTCTTTCAATCCAACTTCTACGGCAACTACATCAGCAAGGTGGATCGCTTCGGCGAGCACACGACGTTTGCCGATTCGGGCTTCTCGGGTCCTGTGGGCATCGTGATCGACGCGGACGACAACCTCTACGTGACCAACTGCAGCGCCAATGCATTGAGTAAGGTGACGAAGCACGGCGTGGTCTCCACCTTCGCCGAGAGCGAGCTATTCAGATGTCCGAACGGGATCACCCGCGATCCACAGGGCAATACATACGTGGTGAACTTCGGCGACGAAGCCATGCTCAAAGTCACACCTGACGGTGAGGTCACCCAGTTCGCGACGCTCCCGGGCGGCGGCAACGGACACGTGACATTTGCCCGTGGCAACCTGTACGCCACGAGTTTTCAGGGACATCGGATCTACAAGGTTGCTCTGGCCGGCGAGGTGACCCTGCTTGCCGGCACCGGAGCGTCGGGAGGCCAGGACGGTCCCGCTCTGGAAGCGACGTTCACGTTCCCCAACGGCATCGCTACCACTACCGGCGGCGGCCGTCTCTACGTCAACGATTTCATCAATCGGTTTCCGCCAACCGTCGAACTACCACCCCAACCGCTGTCGGTCGTTCGGCAAATCAAGCTCGCATCCATCTCGGATGTTCTTGCGGCGGCGCTCAGATCGGGTGGAACGCAGGGGATGGTGGACGCCTATCGCAAGTGGAAGACCGATCCGGCGACCGCCGGCGTCTTTACCGAAGTCGAGGTGAACCGTCTCGGTTACCAGCTCATGACCGGTGGACAACTGTCGGCATCCACTGAAGTGTTCAAGCTGAACGTGGAGTCGTATCCGCTGTCGTGGAACGTGTACGACAGCCTCGCCGAAGCGTACATGAACGCCGGCGAGAACGACAAGGCCGTTCAGTTTTACGAAAAGTCGCTGGAGATCAATCCCGCGAACAACAACGCCGCGGAAATGCTGAAGAAGATACGGGGCCAGTAAGACACATTTCGCGACAAACCCCGGGCTTGCGCCCGGGGTCCGCTCTACCGGGGTGGGGTTGGGGGATCCGCGACCTCCAAAGCTTTAGCGTCATCTGCGGCCACGGTCTAAGTTCCTGACCGGCCGCACCACGATGATCGTGATATTGTCGCTGCCGCCGTCGTCGAGGGCATCCTGTAGGAAATCTTCGCACACCTGCTTGGCCGACTTCATGTCGTTCAACCGCGCGCAGATCTTCTCATCCGAGACGTGTTTGGTTAGACCGTCGCTACACATCAAATACGTATTGCCCCATACCTGGTCGAAATGCGTGACGACGGGCGCGGTCTGCGTCCCGCCGATCGCGCTCGACAGCACGTGCGCCCACCGCGTGTCGCCCGCCGCCGATTGCGTGAGCACCCCCTGGTCCACCAGTTCCTGGGCCATCGTCTGGTCGCGCGTCATTTGTGTCAGCTCGCCGTTGCGATGGATGTAGAACCGGCTGTCGCCCACTTGCAGCAGGTACGCGCGGGGCCACACGCCAATGAATACGGTGAGGGTCGTCGCCATGCCGCGCAGGTCCGGGTCCGCCTCGGATTCCTCGATCACATGCGCGTGACTCTGCATCGCCGCCTCTTGCAGGGCGTTCGCAAACTCCTGTTGCTTGGTGGCGTCCTCCGTGTAGTAGCACTCGAGGCTCGTTCCCACGTATCTCGCCAACACTTCGATAGTCCGACGGCTCGCCTCTCCCCCTTTCGAGCCGCCGCCGACACCGTCCGCAACCATGGCCAGGTATGCTAGACGTTCGTTGGCCTGGGATAACGCTGCTACGTCGGACAGACTCGTGAGGTGAACTTGCATGTTCTTCTCGAGAGAACTGAGAAGGAAGTGGTCTTGGTTCACCTTGCGAACTTTTCCGATGTGTGTCAGCCCGAAAAAGTCGATTTCTTCGTTTCGTGGTTTGCGCAACGGATTCGTC
>JAPULP010000093.1 GCA_027294815.1 Gemmatimonadota bacterium
CGGGGGACTCCGACATGTCGGGAATGGATCCTAGATACGCGCCGTACCCCCCGGAAGCTGTCATCGTAGGTGGCTCGGCATCGACGAAGCTCAGAGGTTCGTTCCGTGTCGCCAGCTTCCATGTAAGGTCGGCGACCAGGGAGGCCACGCGGGCCGCCCCATCGGCGTTGATGTACTCCGTGTCGTCGGTCGGACGGTGATAGTTCTCATGCGTCCCGGTGAAAAAATGCAGCACTGGAATCTTCTGCACGAAGAACGACTGCTGGTCGCTGCGGCCGTAACCATCTCCCAACGCACTGAGCTGGAATCCGTAGGCGGCATTGATTGAATCGAGTAGTGCATCGAACTCCTTCGCCGTCTTCGCGCCGAAGGCGGTGAGGCGGTTTTCCGTTACGTACCCCACCATATCCATGTTGAGCATTGCGAACGTCGAGTCGTTCGGGATGACGGGGTTCTTTACGTAGTAGTCCGAACCGATCAATCCGGACTCCTCGGCGGTGAACGCGACGAACACCAGCGACCGCACGTTGTCCGCAGACCGGGACTGCAACAGTCGCGCCACCTCGATCAACACCGCCGTGCCCGACGCATTGTCATCCGCTCCGTTGTGAATGACAGGCACGCTATCAGGCTCGAGGCTGCCGAATCCACCGTAGCCGAGGTGATCGTAGTGGGCGCCGACAACCACGGCTTGGTTCTTGAGATTCCCTCGGCCCGGGCGGATCCCCACGACGTTCGCGACGGGAGCACCGCCAATGCCGCTGTGAGCGGCTGCCGGTGCCGTAGGTGAAATCGTGAACCGTTGCAGGAACCCGTGAGGAGTGGCTCGTTCGAGGCCGATTTCCATGAAACGGCTGGCGATGTATTGGGCGGCGGAATCCAATCCGGCCGTGCCCACGCCCCGTCCCTCTCTGGCATCGTCGGCCAAGAACGTGACGTGTGCCAGGATGCGCTCCGCAGACGTGCCCGAACTCTGGGCCGCCACTGTGGCCGTTCCGGCGGCCTGCGCTGCAAGGGTCGACGCGATGAGGATTCGGGATCGCACGTATGACATTAGATGGCGTCTACAGTATAAGAATAACGAAAGATAATCGCTTCTTGAGGGGAGCAGGGAGCAGGGAGCAGGGAGTGGAGAGTGGGGCTAGGGATATTCAATTTTCAAGCGTGTTCCCCCTCGACCCCCAAGGGAGGTGCCCGGCGTTGCCCAGTGCACAGATATGAAAGTGGCATCCGATCCGCGCTCAAAAGATCAATCCGTGGCAGCCGATCCGCCCCCGGAAATGCCGGATGAACCAATGATATTGCAGTGCCTTGTGCTACTACCTTCTCTGGACTCACTATTGGGGCACGAAGTCGGTCTCCGCGGTCACCCGCCTCGCGAATCCCGCCATCAGCTTTGCGGCGTTCTCCAGGTCTTCCAGGTCCACCAGCTCATTGGGGCTGTGCATGTAGCGGCTGGCCACCGACACGAGCCCGGTCGCAATGCCTCGATGTGCCGTGTGGATGGAATCTGCGTCGGTTCCCGTATAGCCCGGGGCGGCGGCGATCGTGTGTGGAATCTCTTCCTCTTCCGCGGTCTTTACGAGCAGCTTGAACACCGCCTCGTTGACCGCGGATCCGCGGGACAATACCGGGCCGCCACCCAGCTTGAAGTCACCGAATTGTCTCTTCTCGACGTCGGGATGGTCGGTGGCGTGCGTGACATCGACTACCAAGGCGACCGAGGGCCGCAGCGAAGTTGCGCTGGTGCGGGCGCCACCGCCCGTCCAGGAGATTTCCTCCTGCGCGGTGGCGACAGCATACACCGCGGCGCTCGGCGGATCGTCGGTGAGGAGACGGAGGGCCTCGAGCACCACAAAAGCGCCAATACGGTTGTCGATGCTGCGCGATGCGATGCGCCCGCTGGGAAACTTGGCCATGGGCGCGTGGAGTACGGCCGGGTCGCCCACGCGAACACGAGACAGGGTGTCCGCTTTGGATTTCGCGCCGATGTCGATCCACAGATCGGTAATCTTCGAAGCTTTGTCTCGATCCTCCTTCTTTATGAGATGGATCGCTTTCTTTCCTATCACTCCGGTAACCGGACCGTCACCGGCTGCAATGATGACACGCTGTCCTACCAGAACCTGAGAGTCCCATCCACCGATGGTAGAGAAGAAGAGAAAGCCGTCGTCGTCAATGTGGACGATCATGAGCCCTATCTCATCGATGTGCCCTGCAAGCATCACGCGGGGAGATCCCCCCGGATTGACCGCTGCCTGCGAGTTGCCCTTGACGTCCGCCGAAACTTCCTGAGCGAATCCTGCGGCCTCGGACCGCCAGATCCGAGCCGCCGCGGCCTCGAACCCCGAGGGCCCGGGAGTATCGAGCAGTCTCTCGAGAAAGGCAAACGATTTGTCGTTCATAATAGCTTCAGGTTAGTGATGGTCGAAGGTAACAGCCTCTTCTCAGCGAACTGTCAACTCGGCGACGGAAAACTTCAATTATCCGCGAAATCCACAGGACTTGCGGAATAGTATTATTGTTTCTCTGACCGCTTGCGGATTCTTTGGCCAATTCAAATGAACGCTTTCAATGGTCCGTCGAAGCATGCGCGAATTTGATGATGTCGACGGCACTCGGTGGCGCGTTGAATTGATCAGCCACGGCGGCACGTCGGAATATCTCAATCCCAAGGTACACAGGCCAATCCTGCAATTCTCCTGTCTCAACCGCCGCCGGCCGCGAAGCTACTTGGGTTACTCCGCCGACAAGCAGGGAGGTTTGGACACGTTGCCCGAGGGGGACCTGCGCGAGCTGCTCTTACAATCCACCGTCCACTAGGACAGCGTCGTTCCTCCTCCTTGCTCTGCCCTCACCGGACGCGTCTTCCGCCCTGAACCACGACGTCAACGTGCCGTAGCACGTCCATGCGGTGAAGGGGATCTCCCCTCACGGCTATGATGTCGGCGAGCCTGCCGGGCGCGAGCGTCCCCAGGTCGTCTTGGACCTTGAGGAACCGGGCCGGCCACAGCGTGGCGGCTTGGATGACTTGCATCGGCGGAACACCCAACTCCACCCACTTGTCCATCTCCCGCCATGTCGCGTCGCTGTGAAACATGGACGGGATTCCGGCATCCGTTCCGATCATCAACTGCACACCGGTTTCGCGAATCTGTTGAAATTTCTCCGGGAGTAGAGGAATCCTGTTGGGGAAGAGCGCGTAATAGGGTAGACGAGGGATGTTCTCCAGCGACGCGCGAATCTCATTCGCCATAGCCGGAGTCATTCCAACCCTCCAGGCCGGATCGTCCAACCGCTCCGGGAATATTTCTCCGGTGTATTGCATCACGTATAGCGGCGAGATGGTAGGCGTCCAGAACAGCGTAGCGTTCCGCTCGCGAAGCCTACGCAGGATGTCTTCCGGATATCCAGGGGCGGTTGCCAGGCCCGTGTGCTCGAAGTTGTCAATGCCGAAATCCAACCCTCTGCGGATCTCGTCGGGGCGGTGCGCGTGCGCGACCACCGGTTTGCCGTTGGCGTGCGCCGTTTCAACAACGGCGGCGACTTCCTCTTCGGTAAGCAGATCTTGGTCGATCAGCTTGATGACGTCCACACCGGCGTCGATGAGCCGCTGAACTTTCCTCCTTGCGTCAGCGGCTCCGTTCACGCCCCAGCGGTACTCCGCTTGCCACGGCTCATACGCGGCGTGTTGGATGAATGGTCCGGACACAAAGAGTCGTGGTCCGGGAATCTCTCCCGCTGCGATGCGCCGCTTGACGTCGAGAATCTCGTCTAGGGGAGCGCCGAGGTCGCGTGCCGAGGTGACACCGGCCTCGAGAAGCTGTCGGGCGGCGATCGGCATCACCTCGTCGGCCAACTTGTCACCGAACAGCTCGTTCCACCGTGCGTAGTCGCCGTGCCCCAGAAGCTGGAGGTGCACGTGCATGTCGAACAGCCCCGGCATCACCGTCATGCCTTCAGTGCTTATGACCGGCGTGCCCGGGGGAACATCCACCTCGGATCGGGCGCCGAGGGCGACGATGCGGTCGTCGACGATCAATATCACGCCGTTCTCGATGGGCGGTCCACCGTAGCCGTCGATAATCCGGCCACCAACCAGCGCGAGGGTCGGCCGTTGCGCCTGGGCGGCCTGGCTCGTGACCGCGAGGATTCCAAGAGCCAGTAACGTGGTCGGCATCTTCATGGCGGATACATGTCTCCCGGGAATCATCGTCCCGTGACTTCGCGCGTTGGTCCACTGGCAACGCGGTACATCATGAACAAGACGAAGGCTAGCAGAATGATGCCGGGATAATTCACATCGGTGTGGTCACCCCAGAACGCCAACACATCGGCGTTGCCGGCCACGACGATGGGGATCGCCAGCAAAATGCCGACTAACGCTTCGCCGGTGATCGCGCCGGCAGCAAAGAGCAGCCCGTGCCGATCACCGGTCTCGGCCGCATGCTTCAGCCCTGCCTGCTGATCCGCAGGTGCCGTGGCCGCCGCCTGTTTTTGATGTCGCTTGACCGCCCAAGCAATCAACCCACCTATGAAGATTGCCACCGACAGCTGAAACGGGAGATAGACGCCAACGGCGACAGCGAGCACCGGTGTGCGGAAGCTGCTTTCCCGAGCTTTGAGGGTCTCGTCCAGTATGATGACGCCCACGGCCCCCAGCATGCCGACGCCGATGATGCGCCATGGATGCCCTCCACGAAATACGCCGTCTGCTACGGCCGCCATGAGGGTGGCCTGTGGTGCGGCGAGGGGGTTGGGATGCCCGGCGCTTGGGATGCCGATACCGTAGGCCTTGAGCAAGAGCGTCAGCACCGGCGCGATC
>JAPULP010000094.1 GCA_027294815.1 Gemmatimonadota bacterium
GGCTGGCGGCGGAGGCGGGTCCGGCTCCGGCTCGGGTTCGGCAACCGCCACCGAATCCTGCGTCGTGCTGTCTGCAGCCGTCGCGCTGTCTCCAGGCGCGGCAGCGTTCTGGCCGGCGGAGTCGGACGCCGCCAGTTGTGAGCTATCGCCCACCGCCGCTCCGGGCTCCGGGTCGCCGACGCGAGCGATCGGCGAAGTCGGGTCGACGGGTGGGCCGCCAAACAGATTGCTGATGACGGGCAGGTAGTTGCCGAGCACCGCAGTGTAGAAATAACCACCACCACCCAAGCCCCCAACGATGAAGAGGGCCATCGCGCCAACGAGCACACCCGACCGTTTCTTCTTCGGCTCGCCCGGGGCCAACGATTGCGGCATCGGGGTCGTCGGTGTGCTTAGCGCCGCCGGCCCCTTCGTTGGGACGCCGGGTGCCGCGGCCGCTAGAACTGTCGCCGCGTCGGCGACGCTCGGCGCGGGGGACGGCGCGGTCGCCTCGATCTCACGACCTTCGAGAGCCGCAACCACCTGATCCGCATCCTGATATCTGTCGGCTGGGTCCTTGGCCATCATCCGCCGGATGATTTGGAACATCGCGCGCTCATCTGGCGATCCGAGTTCTGGCTCGGCCAACTCCTCCATGATGTGCTTGTACCCGATCGAGAATGAATCTTCGCCGTCGAACGGCACCGATCCGGTCAGGCACTGGTACGCCACCACACCCAGCGAGTAGAGATCGCTTCGCCCGTCCACCTTCTGGGCCCGCGCTTGTTCCGGACTCATGTAGTACGGCGTCCCGATCGCCATCCCGGTACCGGTGAGCTTGGTGCCGGTCGCCGCCTTGGCAATGCCGAAGTCGGTCACGACCGCGACACCACGGTCGCTATACATGATGTTGTCGGGTTTGATGTCGCGATGGACGATGCCGTGATGGCTGGCATATCCCAACGCGCTCGCGCACTGCTTGAGCAACTCGCGGATCTCGTCCGGAGTCAGCTTGCCCTGCTCACGGATGACGTCGGCGAGAGATTTTCCGCGCAGGTACTTCATCGCGAAATAGATGATGTTCCCCGTTTTTCCAACACGATAGATCGGAATGATGTTCGGATGCTCGAGCTTGGCGGCGGTGCGGGCTTCGCGTTGGAACCGCTCGACGAACTCCTCGTCGTGCGAGAGCGAAAACGGAAGGACCTTCAGCGCGACTTCTCGGTCGAGCGATCTCTCCCGTGCATGAAAGACGATCGCCATGCCGCCGCGACCCAACTCTCCCTCAATGTCGTACTCGTCCTTGAGGGCATCCCGCACGAGGTCCAGCTCGGTTTTGTCAGGCGCGTCACGATCGCGGATCGCGGCTATCGGGGTCGTGGCCGCCAAGTCCAAGCCGCACGACGGACAAAAATTGGTGTCATCGGTGGTCTCGACGCCACATCGCGAACAGAACATCTCGTCTCCCAGAAACCCGAAGAAACGGGTAGTCTTGAAAACTGTCGCCGTGGTATGCCCGGGGCAACCTCGCAGGTTGCACAGTCGGCGTGATCCCCGTCACGATCGGGCCCAGGCCCGGCGCCCGGGGGGGGATTTCAGCGGTTTTGGCCCGCCCTCCCTCTGAGAAAATCACCCAGCCCCTCGACCACACCGCGGGCGTAGCGCCACTGGCCCTCTTCACCCGCCAGCACCGCCTCCTGCTCCGGGATCATCATGAACAGGCCCTCAACCAGCACCGCCGGCATCCAGGTGGGCCTGGCAAGGTGGAGATCGCCCCGCGCCACTCCCAGGTCTCGGGACCCAAACTGCCGTACCAGGGCCCGCTGGATACCGCGCGCCAAATCGATGCTCCTCGGGCGGTTGTAGAAGACGGTCGTGCCGCTGTTCACGAACGGATTCGCGCCGTCGGCGAGAGCGTTGGCGTGAATCGAGACCAGTATCTCGGCGTCCACACGCTCCGCCGTCTCCGTCCGTTCGATGAGGGTCACGGGCCCAGCCGACTCTCGTGTCATGATCACTACGGCGCCGCGGGCTTGGAGGAGGTCACGAAGCTTCGTGCTGACGGCCAGGGTCACCTCGGCTTCCGTAAGCCCGGTGGCGCCGCGCGATCCACCGGGAGGATGGCCGGCATCGATGACGATTCGCCGGCCCCGGAACGGCTGCTCCGGATCGATGACCGGGGGCTTCCGAATCTCGAGGAGCAATTCGCTGCCGGCCCACCGCGCGCGGTAACCCCACACCGACTGATTGAGATCGACTCGGATCTCGACCTCGTCCTCAGCCGGCTGGTCGAACGAGACCAGGCGAACGAGCGAGTCGTCCGCGCGATATCGGATCCAATCCATGTCCGCCGCTGCGCCGTACAGACGCAACACGACCGCACGCTCGGTTTCGTCTATGCGGAAAGGGACTCGCTCGGACAGCGGCACACGCAGGATGACGGATCCGGAACCCTCCGTGAGCCGCATCGACCCAGCCACCGCGTTGAGCGGCGGCGTGCCCGGACGCAATGGAATGACGTCCGCGCCATCGACCCACGAAACGCTTTGGCGGGAGAGCTGGAGACGCACCTGGCTGTTCAAACGGCCGCTCACGGCGGCGATCGTCCCGTTGGGGAAAAACCAGTGGTATGTGCCAAAAGGCACCGGCCGGCCGGCGAGCACGCGATCGGTGGCTCCGGTTCGGGCCGTGTCATCGTCGATCCGCACCATGGGAAGGGTAGGACCCTCGACCACGCCGACCCGGAGCGGCCAACGCAGGCGGGTGGTGTCCGGCCACCGAATCACCTCGAGCGTGACCCAATCTGGGTCGCCGCCGGGCTGACGCCCATTCGGTGAAAGGACGTGTCCCGGGTCTGGACCGAACCGGCCAACGTGCCACGCGGTGTACCGCGCGGCTTCCGAGCCACTGCCTCGGGCCGGATCGGACGCGGTACGGAACCGGAGCGTGTCGCCGTTCTCGAGCATCGCCCGGACCTCGTCGCCGGCGCTCGCGCGGACGCTGAGTCGAAAGCCCTCCCCGGGCCGATACCAATGATCGCCGGTGGGAGAAAAGCTGATGCCGTCGATCCAGGGAGCTGTAATCGGTGGGGAAAAGGGTTCTGCGACCCGGGTTGAAAAGGTCCCGCGAATCGTGTCGGCCCCGAACCACGCCACCAGCCGGAATTGCGCCTCCGGTCCGTCGGGACGGGGCAGCCATGCGAGCCACGCACCCGTAGGATACACCTCTACCGGTCGGCCGTTGACCGTCAGTCCGGCATCGCCCCGACCCAGCGATCCGAACACGAACACCGAGTCGACGGCGGGCATGAGGTAAGAGGAGTCCGCGTAAACGGTCTCGCCATTGCGGATGAATCGGTTGCGCTCCTGGGCGGGGGGGTAGACCACACGAACCCGCAATGGACCGGTCGTCACGGGTGGCGGATCGAGGGGAGATCCTCTGGCTGTCGAGCCGGCGCAGCCAATCAGGGTCAGCACGGCGAGCAGTCCGACGCCCCGTCTGTCCGGCTTTCCGTCCTTCCCAGTTGGCGCACGCATAGTCGCGGAAGCTACACTAGCACGAGAAGCTACGTCAATTTGAGGTTGTTAGACCTCGTTTGCCCCACGCATTATATAGGTTGGCGATTTCCCGCCACGTAGCTGCCCAATCGGGAGTCGGTCGCTTGGTGCATGAAGATTGAGAGGAAGATGAGCGCGCTGTTCGGATCAGGTCCAAAAGGGGAAGCAGACGCGGGTTCCCAATGCCCCATCTGCGCGATCGATTTGGCGCCCGGGCGACCCTACTGTCCCGGATGCGGCTCACGACTCGATCAGCTCGAGAACGCGACCGCCTGCGCCAAGTGCTCCGCCCTGGTGGGGCCGGTCGCCAAGTTCTGCGCACAGTGCGGATACGGCCTCGTGGCGGGTTCGGTTGCCGAGCGGCGCACATCGGCTTTGAGCGTGCCCGTTCTCGATTCGGGCGCGCAGCTGCTTCGTCTGGATGAGGATGGCCAACAGCTCAGCTCGCACCCCCTCGTGGGCGATAAGACCACCATCGGACGAGAGGGTGCGGACATCGATTTTCCGGACGACCCGTACCTGTCGCCGCGCCACGCCGAGCTTAGTTTCCGCGACGGGCGCCTGTATATGCGGGACTTGGGAAGCCGCAACGGCACATGGCACTTCATTCAGAACCCACACAAGTTGCGTGACGGGGATCTCGTGCTTGTCGGATCGCAGATCCTCCAATATCGGCGTCTTGGATACCCGGGGCCGCACCCTCCGGAAGCCGATGCCACTCGGCGCCTTGGCAGCCTCACGCCGAGCGCGGACATTGCGACATTGACCCAGCTTCGTGGCGACGGCAGTGCACGGGATGTGGTCCACCTTTCCCCCGGCCGCAACGTGACGATTGGTCGTGACGAGGGCGATTGGATCTTCTCATACGACCCGTCGATGAGTGGATTGCACGCGCAGATTCGATCCGAAGACGCCGACTTCATTCTGATGGACGCGGGGAGCCGCAACGGAGTTGCGGTAAGCGTGCGGGGCGAGGTGGAGCTGCAGAAGGATTCGCGCATCCTCGTGGGCGACAAGATGCTCAGGGTGGACATCCCGTGAAGGGCTGTACGACCTGCGGCGGCCAGAGCACCGACCGACACCCTACCGCGGCCTCGTCGACCCCATACGAAGAGCCAGGTATGCATCGGGCATGATGTATGAAGAAACGGAAAGGAAGGCTCCGTTGAGCATATTGGTCGACGGCGGCGGAAGTACCGTAATGATGGGCGGCAGGCCATCCGATCCTGCCGGAGCCGATTCGGCGGGTCAGATAGCCCAAAATGGTGTGACCCAGGACACAGAAACACCCTTCGACTCGGGCAATGCTGGGCAAGCGACGGATAACACGCGGGACGGCAGCCGGCAGACCCAAACCGATACGGATCCACCTCCGGATAGCGGACAAATGGTTGCGACAGACAACACGGCCACGACATCCCCCGCATTGACGAACCCCTCAGCTTTCCACCTCGGGGAGATGCTCGCCATGTTGTTCAATGCTGGCGCGGCGGGCTCGGCATATAACAACCTCAGAGACCGCCCGAACGGATTACTTTGGATGACCCGGGCACTGGAGCCAAAACCGGGAGAAGGATCATTCGTGGCGTTACAGGCAGCCTTTCAGGGAGGGGGAACCCAGTGAGCCTCTTCGGAGGAAAGAAACCAGCGATCAAGGTTTCCGTGTTCGCCCGGACCGACGTCGGTCAGCAGCGCGAGCACAACGAGGACGCTTTTCTCGTCGCAGACCTCACGCGCCAAAACGCATCACTCCTTCCCGAAGTGCGCAACCACGAGCTCGGTCCGAAGGGCTCCCTGCTGATGGTAGCCGACGGCATGGGGGGTGCGGCCGCCGGCGAGGTCGCCAGCGAGATGGCCACCGACAGCGTCTATGAACACCTCACCGAACACTGGATTACCGACAAGGTTGACACGCCACAACAGTTCGCGTTTCGGCTCCGCGAAGCCGTCGAAGGTGCGAACACCAAGATCCACGAACACGCCAAGCAGAATCCCGAACGGCGCGGCATGGGAACGACAACCACCTGCGTGGGAATACTCGGAGATTATCTCTACCTTTCGCAGGTTGGCGACTCGCGCGCGTATCTCGTGCGCCAGGGTCGGGCCACGCTACTCACCAAGGATCAGTCGTTGATGCAACGGCTGGTCGACGCCGGGGAGCTGACCGAACAGGAAGCCGAGCGGAGCGAGCGCAAGAACATCATTCTCCAGGCGCTGGGCCCCGACCCACGCGTTCGCGTCGATCTCACGCATCAGGAGATCCGCAAAGGCGACATGGTGGTGGTTTGCTCGGACGGATTGTCGGGCCAGGTCACCGCCGAGGAGATCGCCGCAACCGTGACGGAGACCAAGGACCTGGTCACCGCTTGCGGTGCGTTGATCGACCTGGCCAACGAGCGCGGCGGTCCCGACAACATCACCGCTATCGTCGCGCGCATCGACGGAGACAGCCTCAGGGATCCGAGCCAGGGTGAATCGGTGGGTCGCGAAGTCTATCCCCTACTCGACGCCGAGTCGACAACCGAACCGGTGCCGATTTACAAAGGCGATCCGCCAAGGCGGAGCGACGCCCAGCAAATGATGATTGCCGCCGTGTCATCGGCAGCAATCCTGACGGCGGCCCTGATAGCGGCAGCCTGACGCAAGAGGGCCGCGCCGAGTGAAGCCCCAGCTCAGAATCGTCACCGGAACCCCCGCCGGAACGGTGCTCGTCTATTCCCACCACAACATCACGATCGGCCGGCACCCGGACTCGGACATCGTGTTCGATGCCCACCGGGACCTCGAGGTTTCCGTCCGCCACGCCGCGATCTTCAAGCGAGCCGACCACTGGCACGTGCGCGACATGGGGAGCCGAAACGGCACCCGGGTCAACGGGCACAAGGTCACGGCGGACACCACGTTGAACGACACCGATCAGATTCAGCTCGGCGTAGGAGGACCGGTGATCGAGTGCCGTCTGGTAGGGGACCACGTGCCCGACACAGAGAGGCCCCTGGCAGCCACTTCCAGCAAGATGCGCCCGACCCCCCTCGCCAATCCGACACCCGTATCGCAGCGAGAGCACAGCACCACCCACCGCGTGCGTGCGGAGGTAGCCAAACAAACGCGGCGGCTGCGTGGCGTCACGGTGGGACTACTCATTGTCCTCACGGCGGTCGTGGCCGGCTTTCTCTACATCAACCAACAGCAGCGGGTGGCTCAGGAACGAGAACTCACGCTGCTCCAAGCCGAGATCGACAGCGTGTTGCAAGCATCTCGCGCCACCGTGGCCGCGCTCGAAGAAGAGATGAGCGAGCTGGCCACCACCCTCGAGGACTCGCGCCAGGAGATTCAAGCACTGCAGCGTCAATTCACCGATGCGCGCGAGTCGGGCAACGCAAGACAAATCCAGATGCTGAGCCTCGAGTTGGAGAACGCCCTCACGGCACTAGCCCAGCAGCAGCACGCGGCGAGCATCGACTTCGCCACCATCGCGCGGGCCAACCAGCGGGCGGTGGCGATGGTGTTCGTCGATTTCGGAGACGGGACGACGGAGACCAGCACCGCGTTCGCCGTGCGATCCGACGGTACGATGATCACCACTCGCCACTCGGTGGTCGGTCCAAACGGAGACCGCCGCGCGAGTCAAATCGGCGTCCGCTTCGCCGACTCGCGGCAGACGTTCCCCGCCCGTGTGGTGGCGTTGTCCGAGGGACCAGACGCGGATGTCGCGGTAATCCGGGTAGATCTTCTGCGGGAAGTACCAACCATCCAGGGTATGAACGAGCGCCCCGACACGGTGCCGGTCGGCGCCCCAGTGGCCGTCATCGGGTTCCCGGGGGGCATGGACAGCCCGCAGCGCGTCCAACAGAACGGCGTTTTCGCGACGGCCAGCCTCACCGTCGGCACGCTGAGCAAGAACCTACCGGGACTCCTTCAGATCAACGGCTACGGTACCCACGGGGCCAGCGGCAGCCCTATCCTCGATGCCAACGGTCAGGTCATAGGGATCCTCAACGCCGGCGAAGTTGGGTCGGGGGGGAGGATTGTCTATGCCGTTCCTGTGACTGTGGCCATCGAGTTGCTCAATTCACTGAGGTAGGGTGTGGGGTGTTGGGTGTTGGGTGTGAGTGACCAATCACTATATCGGTAAACAATTATGCAACAGTGACTTAAGAGCTTACTCAACCCACAACCTAGAACCTAAAACCTACACCCTATCACTCCACCGCCGGCGGCTCCCCCACGACTTTCCTGACGAACCCGCCGGCTTCCGCGAGCAGCCGCTCGCCTTCGCTCGCGTCCACTCCCTTCCTCACCATGACGATGGCCAGCCTGACGCTTCCACCCGCTTGCTCGATGGCCTGGCGGGCTTCCTCGCGCGTGGCGCCGGTGGCTTCCATGACCATCCGCTCGCCGCGGTCCACGAGTTTATCACTCAAGGCCATGAGATCCACCATGAGATTCCCGAAGGCCTTGCCGAGTCGGATCATCGCTCCCGTCGAGATCGTATTGAGCACCAGCTTCGTCGCGGTGCCGGCCTTCAGACGGGTCGATCCGGTCAGCGCTTCCGGACCTGTCCGCACGGCGATGATCAAGTCACACCGGTTTACGAGATCCTCGGGCGGATCGGCACACGTCAGCAGGCCGGTGGTGGCGCCAAGCTCGCCCGCGCGAACCACGGCCGCCCGTACGTAGGGTGTGGTCCCGCTGGCTGCGATCCCGAGAACGAAATCCCGAGGTCCCACATTGTGCTCTTCGACCGCCGTGGACCCAGCAACCACATCGTCCTCCGCCCCCTCCTGCGAGCGGGTCAGCGCCGCGGTCCCACCGGCGATCAGGCCGACCACCATGCCCGGCGGAATTCCAAAAGTGGGCGGACACTCCGTAGCATCCAGCACGCCTAGTCGCCCACTCGTCCCCGCACCCACATAGACCAGTCGACCCTCTTGTTCCAGCGCTCGCGTTGCCAGATCGATCGCCTCAGCGATGCGGTCACGCTCGGCGTAGACGGCATCCGCCACCTCTCTATCTTCGGCGTGCATCAAGTCCACAATCTCACCACTCGACGCCACGTCGATTTCGGTGGTGCGCTGGTTGCGTTGTTCGGTGAGACGCGGGTCGAAGTACTCGGGCTTGGATGGCATTACGAAGTGTGGGGAGGGAGATGAGAGGCAGCAAGGGGCAGCGAGGGGCAGTTGAGGCAGCGGAGGCAGTCTGTCCGACTGCCCGACTCATTCCGTCCTTCGGTCTTTCCGTCCTTCCGCCGTCAAATCCGCTCCCGCAAGAAATCCGGCGTCAGTCCCTGGAGGAACGACGCGAGCAAGCTGAAGTACCCTGAAAGGAGGAGCAGGCCGAGGAAGACGAGGATGCCGCCCGACACCTTGGTCACCAATGGCATGTATTGCCGGTACTTCTGGAACCAGGTGATAAAGCGTTCCACGGCGAGGGCCGCTACAAGAAACGGCACGGCGAGGCCGAGGGAATAGGAGAGCAACAGTGCCATTCCCTGCCCCACGCTCCCCTGCGTGCCGGCGTACGTGAGGATGGCGCCCAAGATCGGACCGATGCACGGCGTCCACCCCGCCCCGAACGCCACACCCACCATGACGCTTCCGAGGTATCCCAGCGGCTTATTCTGAATGTGGACGCGGCGTTCCCGCAGGAGCGCTCCCCACTGAAACGCCCCAAGCAAGTACAGCCCGAAAAAGATGATGAGGATACCACCGATGCGCTCCAGCCAGACCTGCTGGAACTGCACCAACCGGCCGAGGCCGGTGGCCGTGGCTCCAAGCATCAGGAAAATGAGCGTGAAGCCGCTGACGAAGAGCAAGGCGTGCGTAACAGCGGCCCGGCGGTGGTCTCCCATCTCCTCGAGCGACATTCCCGTGATGAACGACAGATAGCTGGGAATGAGCGGGAGCACGCAGGGCGAGAGAAAGCTCAGGATCCCGGCCGAGAACGCGATGAAGAAGCCTATCGAAGTAGTCGATTCCATACCATCAACGGAACGAGTCCGGAGTTTGAGAGGTTCCCACGGAGGTCAGGCCACCGCGGCAAAAAAGCCGATCATCTTGTAGATCAGTTTGGCAGCCACAAAATCCGGGGCTACCATGCCCGGAATCGGAGCCAATTCAACCACGTCGCATCCTACGACGTTACGCTCCCGGAATACCCGTTCCAGCAATCGGAGCGTGGGGTGCCACGACCCGCCCCCGGGCTCGGGTGTCCCCGTGGACGGCATCAGCGCCGGGTCGAAGTAATCCACGTCGAAGGTGACGTACACGTCGGGGCCGAGCGAGTCTACGGCGCGACCGATCCACTCGTCCCCCACGAGCTCGTGGGAAAAAATAACTGGGACCTTCAGCCGCCGGAGCAACGCCCGCTCCTCGCTGGTGAGTGACCTGACGCCGACGGGCACGATGTCGACTTGCTCGTGGACCCGATACATGACCGACGCATGCGAGTACGGTGTATCGCCATACGCCGTTCGGAGATCGGTGTGGGCGTCGAGTTGCAACACCGATAGACGCCGGTCTCCCAAACGATTCGCATGAGCCAAGATGGGTGGTGACGACAAGCTGTGTTCGCCGCCCACCATCACGACGAACTTGCCGGTGTCCACCAGGGCATTCATCACCTCTCGCAGAACCGTGATAGCATGCTCGGGACCCGTGTCGGGCAACACCAGCTCGGGCAGGGTATGGATACCAACTTCGTATGGCTCGCTGTCGAGCTCGTGGTCGTACAACTCGATGTAGTGGGAGGCTTCCAGGATGGCGCGGGGGCCGTGTCTCGTGCCGCTCATCCACGACACGGTTGCTTCATACGGCACCGGTAACAGCACCACTCGCGCTTTTTCGAAATCGGTGTGTTCCGGGGGCAGGCCGAGAAACGAGTCGGGGGCGCCCCACGGGAACTGTCGTAGCGGTGCCGGCACTCCTGTTGTGGTGTCGCGGAACTCGTTCATCCGCAAAACACCAGCGCGCTGACCACCGTCACCCACTTCCCGTCGCTTTCGGCTTTGGCCGTGCAGCTGATGTTCGTCGTCTTGACGATTTCTCCGGAAAGCTTCCACTGTTCGCGTCGCTCATCCCATGCTTCATCGGGATCGAACGGCACGCCGAGCACCGTCGCCAACATGCTGGCCGCCAGGTCCTCGGCGTAATCCCCCGCCGTAGACTGCGGCATGCCGAACGCGTGGTGCTCGGATATGTATCCGTAGTGATTCGCATCCTTTGGGATCGCGAGCCCGATAGAAGCCGCGGCGCGGCGCGACGGTTCGTTCGTCTGCGCTCTCGCCTGCACGACGAACACCACTTGGCCGGGCTGGAGCTTTCTCACTCCGCGGCTGCGGGGAACCAACTTGCAGTGTGCGGGAAAAATCGAACTGACGGTCACCAGGTTGTACTGTGCGATGTTCGCGTTGCGCAGCGCCATCTCGTAACTGGTGAGCATTTCTTTGTGGCGTCCGATACCCTTCGTGAGAAACGCTTCTTGCGGGACGATCGCGGTGGTATCGATCATCGGCTCCCCCTCCCCAACTCGCTCCGCCTGGTTTCGGACGGCTCGACGGCATGCTCCTGACAGTCGCCGCACACACCGTAGATATCCAGGCGGTGGTGGTGATGGCGAAAACCATGTTCGTCCGCGATGAGTGCTTTCATCCGTTCGATCCGTTCAGACGTAAACTCGACAACTTTTCCACAGGAAGTACAGATGAGATGCTCGTGGTGAGTTCTCGCGCTCAGGGGTTCGAATCGTCTGAATCCCTCGCCGAAATCGTGTTCGTCCACCAGGCCTGCGCGCACCAACAAGTCGAGCGTACGATACACCGTCGCCTTGCCGACGTGAACTTCGTTGCCGCGTAGCGCTGCTTCGATGTCGTCAACCGAAAGATGCTCTTCAGAATAAAAGATCGCTGATGCGACCGCCTCGCGTTGATGCGTGAGCGGCAAGTTACGGTCTCGCATGTACTCGCGAAACCGCTCCATCAACTCACCGGCATCAAGCTTCGGTGGTGGACTCGTCATCTTCTTCTTGTGCGAACCAAAGCTCTGGGGCGATCTCGACCGGCGGCTCGCCGTCGCCCGTGCGAGATTGCACGCCACTCACGACATCCAGAACCACATCCACCGGTCCATCGCCCACCTCATGCAGCTCCACTTTACCCTGTCCGCGCTGCCGGCCCCGGGTGTTGAGCATGTATCTAGCCGTGAACACCGTGAACCGTTGGGCCGTCGCCGCCTTGGCAACGACGGCGGTTCCCCACTCACGACCATCGCCGCGCATCGGGGGAAAGATCCAAATACGCGCGATATCATCGGGCGTCATGGTCTTTTCCAGCTCTTTGGCCACCATTTCCCATCCCGCCCCAACACCGGGCGTGACAACCGAGTGACCAACGCTCTGAGGTACGGAAGCAGTCATGGCAAGGTCGATGAGAGACGGCCCAACACTAGCGACGGCAGCAAGTTACCGGGGTTGAGAACCGGTTTCAAGCGGGAACGGGTTTACAATAGCGTGACGGGATCGCGGTCGAAGATCACCCGGATCGGACCCCTCCGTGTGTGCGGCGCCCGGCGCACGGCGTATCGCAGCACCTTGCCAAGGACTCGCGGTTCGTCGGCGCGAACGATCATGTGCCACCGCCACCGTCCCTTGATGCGCGCCAGCGGGGCCGGTGCGGGCCCCACGACTTGTGTGCCCGTTGTTCTCGTCACCAACCCACGGAGCCACTCAGCAACGTCGCCGGCGGCGGCCGCCACCTGTGGCTCGGACGTTCCGCTCACTATCACATTCGCGAGCGCCCGCAGCGGCGGATACGGGGGCTCCGCGCGTTCGCTGAGCTCGCGCTCGGCGAATCCCTCGAAGTCGTGCAGTGCGGCAGCTTGCAACGCGTAATGGTTGGGTACCCGCGTCTGGACGAGGACGCGGCCGCCCTTGGGTCCACGGCCGGCGCGCCCGGCGACTTGCGCGATGAGCTGAAAAGTCCGCTCGGCCGCCCGAAAGTCGGGCAGGTACAACCCGGTATCGGCATCCACGACGCCAACCAGCGTCACTCCGGGAAAATCCAAACCTTTCGCGATCATTTGCGTTCCAAACAGCACGTCGATGTCATGCACGGCGAAATCATCCAAGATGCGGCGGTGCGACCACTTCGTGCTTGTCGTGTCGGCATCCATGCGGGCAATCCGAGCGTGCGGGAATCGCTCTGTGAGCCAACGCTCGAGTTGCTGGGTTCCTGCTCCGCGCGACCGTTGTGTTTCTCCGCCACACGGCTCGCATTTCGTGGGAAGATCTCGATCGAATCCGCAATAGTGACATCGCAGTCCCGCAGGCGTCCGGTGAACCGTCAGGGCAATGCTGCACGACGGACATTGCAGAACCTCACCGCAGTCCATGCACTGCATGAAGTGCGCAAATCCTCTACGATTGAGCAGCAGCATGACTTGCTCGCCACGCGCCAACCGCCTTTCCACGGCCTCGTCCAACGACTCCGACCAGGGCAAGGGACCGCTCTGTTTGACACGCTTGGCGGATCGCATGTCGACGAGCTCCACCTCCGGAAGGGCCTGCGCGGCGACGCGGTGCGGCAGTGAAACCACGCGGATGCGTTCCCGCCTCGCCCAGGTTTCCAAAGACGGCGTCGCGCTCCCGAGCACCACCTTCGCTCCTTCCAACTTCGCGCGGCGCAATGCCACATCCCGCGCGTGATACCGCGGCAACTCCCCGTTCTTGTAGCTCGCATCGTGTTCTTCATCGACGACGATCATCGCCAACTCACGCACGGGCGCAAACACCGCGGACCGCGCGCCGACCGCAACACGCCGTCGACCCGAGACGAGCGCGCGCCACGCATCGGCACGCTCTCCATCGGACAGTCCGCTGTGGAGCACCGCGACCGTATCACCAAACACGCCGCGAACCCGCGCGACCGTCTGTGGTGTGAGCGCAATCTCCGGCACCAGGACGATGGCGCCGCGACCACTTCGTACTTCCTCACGCATCGCCTCGAGATACACGAGCGTCTTCCCGCTTCCGGTCACACCAAACAACGTGACCGCTGCGCCAGGCGACAAATCTCGAATCGCGTCGATCGCTTCGACCTGCGCTGTCGACGGTTCGCTGGGCGGAGGAGTCGAAACGCCGTCGAACGGATCACGCAAATGCTCGCGATCTTCCAACGCGGCCAGACCTCGATCGACCAATCCACGGATCACGCCGCGCGAAAAACCCAGTTCCCCGATCGTGCGCCGTAAGGAGGCCTCTCCGCCCAACGCGTCGAGCGCGTCGTACGCCTCCCGCTGTTTCTTGGCGCGTCCGAATACTTCGTCGCGCTCTGTCAGTGAGGACAGCGTTTTGGTTAGGGTGACGACCGTCTCCGATCCGGGCGCGGGACCCAACGACGGTGCGACAGTGTGCAACTCGACCGCTCCGACACGAGCCAGCCGCTGGAGGGTTTCCCACACAGGACGCTTCAGACCGCGCGACAGCCGACTGGCCGTTGCCCTGCCCCCAACGGACTGCAGGTGCTCGACCACCGAGGCTCCCACGCCGCCCGGGGCTCGACTGGGGTCGCGGAGCTCGGCGATGACGCGTGACGTTCCCCACATGCCACCCGGCAACATCGCCTTGAGCGTGAGCCCGGGCGGTGCCGCGTAATATCGCGAGACCCACTCGGCGAGCTTCAGCAGCTTTGGCGGAAGAAGTGGGGTTGGGTCCGGAGCCAACAACACCGGTTTGAGACCCTCCGGATCCTCAGCGCCCACCGCGGTCACGATCCCCACCATCTCCCTCGTGCGCACTTGCACCACCACCCGCGCCCCGGGCACGACACGATCCGCCAACGCCGCTGGCAAGCTGTATGTGTATGGAGACTCGGCGGGGATCGGGAGGGCGACGGA
>JAPULP010000095.1 GCA_027294815.1 Gemmatimonadota bacterium
AAATCGTTCGGTCGATTGTGGCGCTGGCACACGAGCTGGGCATGCAGGTCATCGCCGAGGGCGTGGAGACGACCGAACACATCGCAAAACTCCGAGAGTTGGGTTGCGAACAAGCTCAAGGCCATTTCTTCTGTGAAGCCATGCCACCCGACTCGCCCCGTTTGTTCTCCTCGAACATGCTGGTGAGCCACTCGGTTTAGTCGTGCTGGAATGTGGGGTCTCGCTTGAATACCGAGAGTGATCCATGGAACAAACGATTCTCGTTACGGGCAGCAGCAGTGGATTTGGGCGGCTCACTGTTGAGACCCTAGCGCGCCGGGGCCACACGGTGTTCGCCACCATGCGGGACAGCGAGAACCGGAATGCCGTCTCGGCAAGCCAGTTGCACGAGTTCGGGGAATCGGTCCCCGGAACGATCATCGTGCTGGAGATGGACGTCACAAACGGCGGCTCGGTCGCCGCGGCGGTCCGCGAATTGTCCGACCGCGCCGACCGCCTTGATGCCGTAGTGAACAACGCAGGCGTCTTTACCGGCGGAGTCCTGGAAGCCTACACCGAGAAACAAATCCACCAAATCTTCGACGTGAACGTGTACGGAGCCCACCGCGTCAATCGCGCCGTGCTTCCCGGTATGCGGCGGCACGGGACCGGACTGCTGGTGCATGTCTCGAGCGTCGCCGCCCGAACTCCCTTCCCTTTCAGCATACCGTACGCGGCCTCGAAGAGCGCGCTCGAAACGCTGGCCGAAGGATATCGCTACGAGTTGGCTTCCTTCGGCATCGACTCCGTCATCGTCCAACCCGGCGCCTACCCCACGCCGATCTTTGAGAAAAAGGTCACCCCGGCCGACACGGAACGCCTGGCCGGATATGCGTCGCTGGCCGATTTGGAGCAGCAGGTGATCGGCGGCCTCGAAGCGTTCGTCGCTAGCGACCAGGCCGGAAATCCGCAGATCGTGGCCGACGCGATCGTCGGGCTCATCGAGACCCCAGCCGGCCGGAGGCCCCTGCGAACGGTGGTCGATCAGATGGGGGACGGGGTTCGGCAGATCAACGAGGTCGGAGCCCGGGTCCAGCGGGAGGCGCTGGAAGGCGCAGGCATTCAGCACCTCCTCGACATCCCCTCCGGCTAGTCACCATCCCAGCAATTCCGGCCCGGAGTACACCCGCCAATCTCGATTGGCTGGAACCAATCGGCCCGGGACGGTGTTGTACTGAAAACTAGTATGATGATTTTCAGTATGGTGTCGTTTCGGAAACGGAGAAAAAGGTGACCCAAAAACCGGCGATCGAAGACTTCCTTCCCCTGAAACCCGTCGATTATCACGTACTCATGGTCCTGTTGGACCAGAAACGCCACGGATACGGCATCGTGCAGGACATCGCCGATCGCACCAAAGGCAAGATCAAGCTCGTGCCCGGAAACTTCTACGCGATGCTCAACCGCCTGATCGACAACGGGCTGATCGCGGACGCGGCAAGACCGGGAAAGGAAGCCGATGGCATTCGCCGCCGGTACTACCGGATCACCCCGGTCGGGAAGCGTGTCGCCGCGGCTGAGGCCCTCCGTCTCAAAGAGCTCGTCGAAGAAGCCGAAGCGCGCCAGCTTCTGCGAGGCTCCGCCTGACACGGCCATGATGTCGCCGTCGAATCATTGGCAACGGATTTACAAGCTGCTTCTTCGGCTGTACCCGCCCGGGTACCGCGACATGTTCGGCGCCGAGATGGTACAGCTCTTCTCCGATTTGCTGCTCCACGCACGAGGGCACCACGGACGTTTCGGCGAAGCCGTCATCGCGCTTCGCAGTTATCTCGACCTTCCCAGAAGCGTGCTACTTGTCCGAAGACGCTTGGACCGAAGCGCGCCAGGCCACAGACCTCGAAAGGGTAACAGCATGGAAAGTTTGGCCCAGGACGTACGCTACGCTCTGAGAAATTTCCGCCGCAGTCCCGGCTTTGCCGCCGTCACGGTGCTCACGCTGGCACTGGGGATCGGCGCCAATACGGCCATCTTCAGCGTGGTGAACGGGGTGTTGTTCCGGCCTCTCCCCTACGAGAATCCGGAAGAGCTCGTGTTCGTATGGAACCAAATGTCGGCGCGCGACGGAGCACGGGCCCCCATTTCCGGACCCGACTTGACCGATTTTCCAAAGATGACCACTCAGTTCGCTGCCTTCGCGGGCGCGTGGGCAATCGGCACGAACCTCACGGGCGGCGATCAGCCCCAACAGGTCACGCTCTCGTGGGTTTCCCCCAACTTCTTCCATCTGTTCGGGGTGCAGCCGGCGATGGGCCGGTGGTTCGTTCCCGAAGACAAGATCGACAACGACCCCACGTTGATCACTCAGCCGGGATACACGCCTCCGCCAGGCGCGGTGGTACTCAGTCACGGACTCTGGCAAAGCAGTTTCGGCTCCGACCCGGATATCATCGGCCGCGCAATACGGGCAAACGGACAGACCTTGCACGTGATCGGCGTCGCGCCGATCGACTTCCGGTTGTTCCTCCCGGTCGATGCGTCCATCCCGGCCGACGCCGATGCCTGGACGCTGTTTCCCATTGACATCTCTCAGGGCAATCGCGGCACGTCCAACCTGACGGTTTTCGCCCGTATGGCATCCGGCGTGACAGTTGCACAGGCCCAAGCCGAGATGGACCGGGTATCGCAGCAGCTCAGGGAGACGTACGCCATCCACGAACAGATCGGAACCCGGTTTGAGGTCACACCGATGCACGCGGAGATCGTCCAGCACGTGCAACCGGTGCTGTTGACCCTCCTCGGCGCCGTGGGTTTCGTGCTGCTCATCGCCTGCGCCAATGTCGCCAATCTCCTGTTGGTGCGGGCCTCCGCTCGCCAGCGCGAGTTCGCCATTCGCGGAGCCATCGGCGGCAGTCGGACGAGGATCTTTCGCCAGATGTTGACGGAGAGTTTGCTACTCGCCCTCGCCGGCTCTGCCGCCGGCCTGTGGATGGCGACTTGGGGTATCGACCTGCTCCTCGCGCTTCGCCCGGAGAACTTGCCCCGCGTGGAGAACGTCGGCATTGACGCCACCGTCCTAACATTCACACTTGGAGCATCGCTCTTGGCGGCAATGTTGTTCGGCCTCGCACCGGCTTTTCAATCGACCAATACCGACGTGACCGAAGTACTCAGCGACCGCGGAGCCGGATCGATGAACCCGCGCAAGAATCGCCTCCGGACGACGCTCGTCGTCACCGAAGTTGCGTTGTCGCTGGTCTTGCTGATCGGTGCCGGGTTGCTACTGCGCAGCTTTGTATCACTTTCGCGTGTCAAACCCGGTTTCAATCCGGAGCGGGTGCTGACGACGAACATCTCGCTTCCCTTCTTCAGCTATCGGGACTGGGACCAACGCACGGCATTCTTTCAACAACTAGCCGACCGCGTGTCCAACCTCCCTGGCGTCGCGTCCGTGGCGGGCGTGAATCCACTCCCGCTGTCGGGTGACGCGAATGTCGGCGGCTTTGCTCTGGACGAGAGCCAGGTGGATCAGTTGGCCAGCAACCGGGCGGATTACCGTCCAGTGCTTCCCGGCTACTTCACCACCATGGAGACGCCACTGCTGAGCGGGCGGGCGTTCGTGGAGCAGGACAATCGCCCAGGTGCGCCCTCCGTGATC
>JAPULP010000096.1 GCA_027294815.1 Gemmatimonadota bacterium
CTTCGGCGAGATCTTCCGGAGGCGTTGAATCACCCGGCCCACGACTTCGGCACCGGCGGTGTCGGCCAGCCGTTGGAGTTCGTCGAGGTGCTCTTCGGCGTGGCGTTCGTGGTCGGAGCCCCTCAACGGGGCGGAAACGAGGATAGCTCGCTCGAGAGGTGGTTGGATTTCGATCATGCTGGCCAGATAGGCGCCTCGCTACGGCAACGCAAGGAATATAGTAATCGGCCTCAGGCATCGGGAGGGCCTCAAACACGGAACCCCTTGACCCACAGACACTTACCATCCAGTTTTCAGCGGGGTGACGACCTCGTCGTGGCCGAGTGAGTTTGCTTTGTTACACAAAGTACTTTATTTTGAAAGGTTCGAACGGCCTGTGCGAGGCAGTTGCGCCACCAACCCTGCAATCCCCAAGAGCAAGATGTTTCGATCGGGCAGCCTCACCACGATTTCGCTCTTTGCGTTCACGCTCGTCGGTCTCACCATCGCCGAGGTTGACGCCCGACAGATACCGCCACGGTTACCACCGGGAGTTTCCCCGGAACAGGCGTTGCAGATAGCGCAACAGGATCCCGCTCTGGGGGCGCGATTGCGTCAGCAACTACTGCAATCGGGCCTGACTCCCGGTCAAGTGCGAGCCCGGCTGCGTGAAGCCGGATATCCGTCGGGCATGCTCGACAGTTTTCTCGGAGCAGACTCGATCGCTCCGCCGGACCCAACTATGGAAATGATCCAAGTGATTTCCAGTTTGGGCCTCGCGGAGTTCGATATGCAAGATTCGCTGCTCTTCGCGGGCGATACGATTGCCCTGCGATTGCTGGAAGATTCACTGCGCCTCGACTCGATCCTGAGGGTCGATTCCATCGCAGAGCTAAGGCAAGAACTCAAACTGTTCGGGCTCGACGTATTCCGGCAGCCCACGACGCAGTTCCAGCCGATCGTGGCTGGTCCGGTCGACGACAACTACATCTTGGCCCCGGGCGATGAGATCACATTGATTCTCACCGGCGACGTGGAGACAGCATTTCAGCTTCCCGTCACAACCAGCGGTCTGATCGTAATTCCCCGGGTGGGCCAGATCAGCACGAACGGGCTGACTTTGGGTCAGCTTCGCGACCTGTTGTACAGTCGGCTCGCACGGAGATTCTCTGGCATATCACGCGGCCCCAACCCTCGCACCCGATTCGAGGTGATGGTATCGAACGTTCGGGTAAATTCCATACGTGTCATTGGTGAGGTAAATCGTCCAGGCACGTACCGAATCGCGGCTACGGGTTCGGTTCTATCCGCCATCTATGAAGCTGGCGGGCTCCGTGAACGGGCAAATTTCAGGGGTGTGCAGGTGCGGCGGGGCGACAGCCTCGTGGCCGAGATCGATCTGTACGACTACTTGCTGCGCGGTGTGGCGCCCGCTGACGTTCATCTGGCTACAGGTGATGCGATTTTTGTCCCGATCATGGGGGCTCGGGTAACCATCGCCGGCGAGGTAAAGCGACCTGGCATCTATGAGATGAAGAATGGAGAAGGCCTGCTTGACCTCGTCCACCATGCCGGAGGATTGACGGCCGAGGCCTCGGCGGAGAATGTCACGATCGAGCGGATTCTCCCACCGGAGCAAAGGTTGGAATCGGGACGGGCCCGCACCGCGGTCACTGCCAACCTGAGTGAACTCATGAGGGAGGCAGCACCGGCCGTCCCGGTGTTCGATGGGGACAGTGTGACGGTCTATTCTATCGGTGCCCGTCGTGCCGAGGCCGTTTCGATCGAAGGAGCCGTATATCAACCGGGGAGCTATCGATTGGACCGCGACATGCGCCTCTGGGACCTCATCGAAGCCGCCGGCGGCCTGCTCCCCGAGGCATACCGAGGAAGGACTCAGGTCGTGCGCATGCGACCTGACTCCACGACCTGGATGTTCGGAGTGCCGTTGCCCGGCGACGGCTCACCCCGCTCGGACCGAGACAATCCGCTTCTGCATGAGTTGGACGAAGTGAGGGTTTTCATGGGAACCGAGTTTCTAGCGCGGCGCTACATCGTGGTCAGCGGCGCGGTGCGCAATCCGGATACAGTGGCGTTCTCTGATTCGATGACGCTGCGGGATGCGATTCTGCTGGCTGGGGGCCTTCGAGAGGACGCGAGCCTTTTGAGAGCCGACATCGGGCGACGCCGGCCCCCCGACCAATCGGGCGACTCGTTGGCCTTGGCTCTCACTGTGCCCCTAGATTCTTCATATGTGCTCGACCGAACCGATTATGTCTCGCGCCCGGTTGGAGCCAACGAGGAGGGGAACGACGGGAACGGATTGAGAGTCCGACCCGAGGTTTTGTTGCACCCTTTCGATCAGGTGATGATCCGGGAGCAGCCCGGGTTGCAACCGCAGCGCACGATTGTGCTGAGCGGAGAAGTTCAATATCCGGGCCTCTACTCCCTTGTCAGTAAGGATGAGCGTCTTCTAGACGTAATCGACCGAGCCGGCGGCCTCACCAATCAGGCATACCCGATGGGAATGAGATTTTTCCGCAGGGAAAGTGACGTTGGCAGAATCGGTGTGGACCTGAGCGCCGCGATCCAGAACCGGGGGCATCCCGACAACCTGATCCTCGCTGCGGGCGATTCGATACACATTCCACCATTCATTCCGACGGTACGGGTTGAGGGATCGGTCAACTCGCCGACCAGTGTTGCGTACGTTCCTGGACGCGGACTTGGCTTTTACATAGATGCAGCGGGCGGATACCACCGCATGGCCGACAAGGGGGGCACCTTCGTTCAACAACCCAGCGGCCGAATCGAGAAAGGTAAGCGACCGGAGCCGGGGGCTGTCGTTTTCGTTCCCGAACGCTCCGTGGGGGACAGGGGGACAAGCGTTCTTCAGGTTATTGGAGCCTTGAGCCCGCTCATCGCATCTCTGACCACTGTGCTCATCGTGGCACTCACCACCCGGTAGCCGACAGAGCCCTTGCGGGCGAGCAATCATCAGCGGATCATGAACACTGGATACCGATCCGCCGGGTCACCGCCTGTCATGCTCAACTTGGAATAATGCCAGGCGGGCAACCCTCCCCGCTACAAGAGAAACCGGCATCGCAATCGCCGCCGCGATCACCGCTCTGGCGAGGCACAACGACAGACGAAAGGGTCTGGCGACCGGTCGTGCCGACCGCTCCAACCAGACCACCGGTGGATTGGTCGAGCGGTCAAGGCTGGTAAACCATATCTCGTCCCAGAGAGATTTGCGCGCAGCCCTCCCCATGAGGCAGCCGAAAGCCCACTTGTATACGTACGCTTCGAGAAAAAGAGGGAGCAACAGGGCGCCCTAAGTTTTCTTGAATCCGCATGACAACGTGTTCATCCGTCACCAGCCCGGCTTTGAGATGCAGCGCAATGTCAAGATTACGGGCGAGGTGAGGTTTCCTGGTACGTACACGCTGCTGACGAGAGAGGATCGATTACTGAGCCTCATCAACCGCGCGGGCGGCGTGCGACAGCAGGCCTATGCAAATGGGATTCGGTTTTTCCGTACTGAAGGAGATGCCGGACGGATCGGTATAAACCTCCCCGAGGTTCTTAGAAATCCTGACCACCTGGACAACATCGTCCTCGCTGCCGAAGACTCGATCCACATTC
>JAPULP010000097.1 GCA_027294815.1 Gemmatimonadota bacterium
ATTTGCAGGGCGATATAGGGAAGGATGGCAATGACGCTGATGATGCCGGCGGTGACGGCCACCCACCGGCTCTGGACCCGGTGCGCCAGCATTGCTCCCTGTGTGACGTATCCGTGCTTGCGACCGAGCCGCGCGGCCCACGGACCGAGGGCAAAGTAGGGTGCGATGCCGAGAACGCCGTAACCAAGGATGTAGAAAGCCGCGGCGCCGCGGCTATACGCCCACCCAGGTCCACCCAAGAACGCGAACGCGGAGAAAACCGACGCGCCGGTGACGAAATACATCACCAACGTGCCGAACTCGCGGTCGCCAGCAACATAGCCGGCGACCGTATCGCTGGACCGAGAGCTGGGCAGAAGACCTACGATCAGATTGATCAGGAGATATGTCGCGACGACCGCGACCACGACCTGCCAACTCGTCACTTTTGATAGGTCCGATAGAGGATGAAAAAGATCACCACGGATCCGGCGACCCAGGAAAGGACCCATGCAAAGACGAATGGGATGCCGAAGATGAGGGGTTGAATGGTATTGAAGGGACGAATGCCGGGGAAGGTGATTGCGATCGCCATGGCCGTGAAATACGCCACCGCGATCCACACGGCCTTACGTTTCATTTGGTGTCGTTCCCTTGAGTCGGGCGGTTTTCAGTGACTTCAGTTCGCGCTTGGCCTTGGATGCTTTCCGTGCAAAGAAAGTGAAAGGGATCAGGGCCAGCCCGCCGATCATTCCCATCACAACCGTGACCGTCAGATCGTAACTCCCGGCACTCATGAGTGTCCAGACCGCACCCACTTCGCTGGCGAGAACGAGAGTCGCAAATCCGTCGCGGAGATGGGCCATGTCCTCCTTGAAGCCGCGCAGACGCATCTCGACGTTCGTTTCGGCGGCCCCGGTGGCGACCAGCACGCCGGCGTGGGTATAGATCGAGCCGCATTGGGCGCAGAGGCGAAGGGGCTGCGAGAGGAAGCTGGCCAGACCGTGCCACCAATAGCGCGTCCATCGCAACCGTTTGAGCGGCCGCTTGAGAATCTCGAGCGGATGTCCGCACTGCTGACAGTTGGTGGTCATCGGCCTCAGTTACGCCCTACGGCGCGGTGGCCGGCGGGTTGCAACCCTTATGGCCGAGTCCGCTGAACAAACAAGTCATACAGCCGTTGCTGGACCGGGCCGGGCCGCCCGTCGCCGACCATCCGTCCGTCGACCTCGACGATCGGCATGATTTCCAACGTGGTGCCGGCAAGAAACAACTCATCGGCCGACGCCACCTCGTCGAGGAAGATGGGCGCCTCGACGGCGGTGATTCCCGCTTCGCGGCACAGGTCTAGCGTCACCTGACGCGTGATGCTCGGCAAAATGTAGTTGCTCTTCGGGGCCGTTCGGACTACGCCGCGGAATACACCGAAGAAACACGATGCCGTGGCCTCCAGCGCGACGCCGTCGCGCACCAAGATCGCCTCGGTGGCCCCAGCCTCCTGGGCTCGCTGGTTGGCAAGGCAGTTGGCGAGGAGATTAACGCTCTTGATATCACACCGTGCCCACCGGATGTCAGGAGCGGTAATGACCTTTACCCCTTTTGTGACGTCCCCTTTGGATTGAAACGGGAACGGGACCGCGTAGGAAGTGGGTCGGGTAGGGACATTGGGAAACGCGTGGCGACGGGGCGGGGGCGCCACGCCACGTGTAACCTGCATGTAGACGAGCGCGTCCTCCTGAGAAAGATCGTTCCTTGCGAGGAGCTGTTCGCAAACCTCCCCAAACGCCGCCGCGTCTATTCCCCGGATTTGCAACGCGCACAGGCCGTTGTGCATCCGCTGCAGGTGCGCATCCAAGCCGAATATCCGTCCACCGTAACTTCGCACGACCTCGTAGACACCGTCGCCGAACAGAAACCCGCGATCGTCGGGTGAGATGCTGACTGATTCCTTGGTAACGTAGTCGCCGTTGAAGTAAACGGTGGGGTTACTCGGATCTTTCACAGGCGTCAGGCCTCAACGTCCGAGCAGTCTTCGCAACAACCGGATGAGTGGCGCTTCGCGCTTTTGGGGTGGCCAGATCGGATTTGGTGGCGGCGACGACACGCGCAAGGTCGGCGGGCCCGGTGTGGTGAGATCAGCCAGGAAGCTTCCCGACATCGGGACCGGGTCGGCGTACACAGGGCTGGTCTCGCTAGCCGCGGTATCCTCCAGCGCAAATCCGGTATACGCATACGCGAAGATCCCGTCGTCCTGTATGCTATCGCCGAATATGGCAGTAGTGTGGAATCCGAAGAATTTCCCGCACACACCCGGCAAGAAGCTGTCGATGACATCCCACACAACGTCATCCGTATTGACACCCACGAAGCCACTGTCGGCGATGATGTGAGCGTCGAGCGAAATAAACGCTTCGGCGCCAAGTCCGGTGTTCAATTCGGGGAAATTCAGGTCGAACTGAAAATCCTTGAACGCCTGAAAGCCGGTGGTGGGGTTGTTGTCGAGGTCGAGGTCGACAAACACCGACGCGCGT
>JAPULP010000098.1 GCA_027294815.1 Gemmatimonadota bacterium
GCGAAACTCCCTCGGGAATTCGTACGTGCCGGCCTGGGCCAGTGGATCGACCTCTCGAGGTAGCAAATCGAGTCGCTTTTTGGCCAGCGATTGCACGAGACGCTCGAACGCGTCGCTCAACCGCTGGTGCTCCCGATCGGCATACGAACCGCCGGCGACTGCCGGCACCAATCGCAGCGTGGAACCGAGAACCTCCCGCACTTCCTCCTCAGAAAACCTTCGGACGTATTCCGCGAAATACGGAACGCGATCCACCTTCGTGAACAAGACGTAGACCGGCAACCGAACCCCGATTCGCTTGGAAACATCAGACAGCTTTTCGCGCAGGCTTTGCGCTGCCTGGACCGCTGACTGTGCTCCCCCGGGCTTCACCAGCTCCTCGCAGCTAAAGCACACGACGGCCACACGAGCAGCCTGGGGCCGTCCCCCGAACACGGCGGCAAGCCTCTGCGGTCTGATGTGCCGGATCAGGCGGGCCCATCCTGCCGAATCCCCGAGCAACTTTCCTCCGGCCTCGACGAACACAGCGTTCTGCGAGAACCACACGTTGGCACTTGGTGTCGGGACGACGGTCTGCCCCCGGAAAACTTCTCCGGCGAGAAGATCCGGTTCGAAGCCGGATTGGACGATTGTGGAGGTCTTCGTGCTACCCTCGGGTCCAAGCAACAGGACGACCGGAAGGGTCGCGACCGTATGCCCGGTGGGCTTGAGCCGTTCTTTCGAGGTCGCGAACGCCCTCTCCAACTCATCCTCTACGGGAGAGAGGCTGCTTGATTGGGAAGCCGACTTTGCCAAGACCGAAACGACCATCGCCGCCGCTACAAGACCGAGCACCCAGAGGAGGGCACGAATGAGCCACTCCTCGCCTGCGCTCCCGCCGAGGGCGGAACCGAGGAACCACGCGATGATCCAAAAGACCACCAGCACGACGCCTGCTCTCAGCCAAAGTTTCGCAATGCCACTCACATTTGCCTCGTAGGAGCGAAGTTATTGAACGAGGTTCTGTATCACGGTCACCCCCGACCGCAGAAACAACTTGAAAATCACAAACAGCAGAATCCCAAAACCGAACGCGCTCGCCGCCACGATGCCGAGCGTTTTGTTCCACGGATCGCGCAGCAGCTGTATGGTTTCTCCGGCAGGGGGAGTCCAATTCGGGGCGATCTCTGACGGCCCACCGCGTATTCTCGCGATTTTCTCGCCGACTGCCGATGTGAGTCCCGTGAGTTCTCCTGCACGGGCAACGCTGTAGCGGCCTCGAAATCCGAGAAGCAAACACAATTGATACACTTCGAGGACATCGGCGACATCACGAGAATCCGGACGTCGAAGTAGCTCCTGCAAATGGTCGTAGAAGAGCTCGCCGCCGGTGTGACCCCCGAACACTTCCTCCTGTAGGGGTTTGGCGGGCCACTCGGAAAACATCGGCTGTTGTGAATTGAGCACCGATTCGTCGATGAAGACAATGACGGCGTATACTGCAAGCTTGACGTCACTGCCTCCGTATCCAGCGCGGCGAGCTTCCTGATCCGCCGTACTGAGCAATTCCTTCAGGTGGGTGCGGAACGAATGGGCATCGGACACCCCACCGCGGTTGGCTCTCAACCGGACCGCGGCTGTGAAAACCTCCTGTAGCGCCAGTGCCAAGCTCCCATGGCGGGGTTCCATCGGTGCCGCAGTCATTGAAAGTCCCGTTAACCGTCCCAGCATATAGTAAAGAAAAGGAAACCGCGGTCCAGAATTTTGGACTACGACTCTAGGATCATCAACAGCTCCAGATGGGCGCTCGACAATGGTTCTGGAATGTAGACGCCGACCTCGCCGGTCTTCACGATCGATTCCCAACAGGGACCCGACCGGGAGAGGCTAAAATATTGGGTGGCGATTCGCGGCGAAACCGCCGACGGCGGCACAGGCAAATGCTCGAGGGTCAATCCAGCAAGAGCCTCCTTGACCAGTCGGCCGATGTGCTTCGCCGAGCAAACTTTCACGAGACGCGCTACGCCGGCAATGACGTCAGATTCGGGAAGGTCCGACCGCACGCCGAGGATCCACTGCGGCGCGTCGAAACAGCGATGGTCCGTCACGGTTCCAGTGTGGAGAAATGCCCGCACGGACTGGAGTTCTACGTTGACGCAGTTCGTTGGCGCAACAACCTGCAGCTTAGTGCGGATGTGCTCATCGAGCGCGTTGAAACAGTCGTCCAAACGGTCGTGGTCGTATGCCGGAAGATTGCGGGGATGCGCGTCGAGCGAAAACGTGCAGAGGGCGCCGGCAAGTCGCGAAACGTCGATAAACAACTGCTCGGGATGCGTGCGTTTCGATTGGAGATGATGACGCAGTGGCGCCAAACTAGCATGGATCGTGTGAGACAACCAGAAGTTCGCGACCTCTCCGGCGGCAAAGTCCTCGAGCGACTTTTTTGCAGATTGGCGTTCCGCGGCCATCGCATCGCTCTTGGCGTCCAAAATCTCAACCAACCGATGGAGCACCTGCACCAGCCTTGCACTGGCCCCGATCTGGAGGCAGGGCGGGATGTATTCGGGATCGTAGACAAAGTGCCCAGTTCCGTCTCGATGCACACGAGCCAGCGCGAGCACCACGGCGTTGTCGTGTGGCTCAGAGTCGAGAATCAGGCGAAAGTTCTTGCGCCCCACCGTGATGGTCTTTTCGTCCTGGCCCGTCGTTTCATCGAGGACGAGGCTGTCCTCGGTCACGTACCGAACCTCCCCGTTCTCACCGTTCGTTGCAGCGGCACAGTTGGATTGACCCCGCCGGTACGGCGGAATGGTCAATAGAACCAAGTGGCTCTCTTGGGTCGGTGAGAAGATGTCGCGGATGTCCCGCTGTGCCGGCACCTGGTCGCTGTCGGGAAAATGAAACGCCAGTCCGTCGGGCATCGTACCCCGAGCATGAATGAGGGATACCGTGCCATTTCGGAGCGCGGCGGCGTCGAGCTCACACCCCACAACGCCGTACGTCCTGAAAAACAAATGCGAGAGCGCGAAAGCTATCGAGTCCTCAAAGTAGCGGCTCTGCACCTGGAAATGGTGCTGCGCGAGATGCATGCCCTCGCTCCACACGACCCGACCCTGAGGCGTCATCGTCTCGTCAAGGCTTCCCGGCGGCGCCGGCAGGGGAGGCGCTCCCCCTGGCTCTTGGGCATCGGAGATGGTTGTATTGCATAGTGGAGCTACACATTCGAGGAGTGCACCATTTGCTAGGTTCTCGTATGTCCCTTAATATTTATTCTATTGCTGCGTAGGGCGTTCCGCCATAGGCCGCGCCTTGCGCTGCCCCACCTCCTTCGGGTTGGATGTGCCAATGACCGGTGCCGAGTTCCGGGCGAAATACCGATTGGGGAAGACCCTCTCCGCCTACGGCGTGCGAAGCCAGCTTGCGCTCCAGACCGATGGTGAGGCGGTGATGGTCCACTTCCTCATGGACAAGCTGCCGGACGAACGTCAGGTTTTGCTCCGCCGTATCCAGGATCTATCCCAAGAGAAACGATCGCTCATCCTCGACACCCTCTACGTCGATGACACCATAGTGGTCGTGTCAGAGCACTTGCCGGACTTCGTCACGCTCGAAGGGTGGCTGGGTCTTCCGCCGCCGGCGCCGCTCGGTCAAGCGGGACCCGAAACGCGAGAAACGGCGCTCCCCACCGATGCCGAGGAGCCGACACGAACTCCGCCGGCGGCCCCAAAAGCCCCGGAGCGTCACGGTGAGTTCACCGCTTTGTTCGGCGCCTTGCCTGACCAGCCGCCAGCCGGAAGGGCCGACACCAGCGGGCCGGCGGCACCGAGCGCGCCAGGCAACGACGCTTCTTCGAAGGATCCCGGCCCAAGCGTCTCGCCACCGGCCTCCGACCAGTTGGCGGCCCCCGCTCCACAACCGCCCCGGCCTGAAGAGCCCGGGAAGGTGGAACCGGTCTCGAAGAAAGACCCCCCCGGCGAGTTCACCCAATTCTTCGGTGCTCAAGAGGAAGC
>JAPULP010000099.1 GCA_027294815.1 Gemmatimonadota bacterium
GAAAGACAGCCTCGATTGCACCCCTGAGCTGTTGCCAGGGATCATCCGGAACCAGGTCGACGCCGACGATGTCTCTGTACATCGTCGACAAGCGGTTGCGACAGGCGTCGACAAAGGCGTCGTCCCCCGATAGCGCGGCAAGCCCCTCCGCGGTCGCGTCGTTGAGCCCGAGGTTCAGGATCGTGTCCATCATTCCCGGCATCGAGACCGGCGCCCCCGACCGAACGCTCACCAGCAGCGGGTTTGTGGCGTCACCGAACCTCCGTCCGACCGCCGCCTCGAGGAGACCAACGTGCTTACGGATCTCTTCGTCGAGCCCGTCGGGCCAGCCCTCGGCAAGATACGTGCGACACGCCGCGGTCGAGACCGTGAAGCCGGGAGGCACCGGGAGGTGCAGCTCGTTGGCCATGACACCGAGGTTGGCCGCCTTGCCACCGACGATCGCCGCAACCTCGGAGAGGGACATGTCGTGAGCGTGATCAAAGGCGTAGACGTAGCTCATGACTCGGAGTATTCCAGGAGCTGGTCGCCGAGCACCAGCGCGGCCGCGATCCCGGGTCGGTCATAGCCGCAGAGAACATGGAAATTGAGCGCTCTCTCGAGGAACGCTGGTGGCGATTGGGCGGTGATTCGGAGTTGACGGCGGGCTATTCGATTACGTATCATCGATTATCGACTATCTATGATAGTCAACGGAGAGGTAGCTCTGGAATGATGCAATGCCTCAGTGCGACCCTGAGTGGGAATCACCCTCGCGCTGCTCCACACCGTCGTTCGTGGATCGAGCATCATTCCGGGGGTGGAGACGGCCCCATTGCGCCAAGACGCGGTGATGCGATCGATGAGCCGGACCGACGACGGCATCCCGATCGAGGAAGGGCCGGTTCCGCATCCCTGACGGAGCGAGCCCGACCGTAGCGAGGCAGCAGACAGCGAAGGAGGATGGAATCCATGACGGATGAGATCATCAAACAGGACCTGGGCGATGAGAGTTTCCCCATCGAGTGGGCTTCCGATGCGGAGAGGGGCCTGTTCTGGGTCTACGACGACCTGCACTGCCCGCAGCCGCTGTCGCCGATGTACTTCGACATCGGTGGGTGGTGGCTGACCTGCGATCACATGTTCCGGCGCTTCGGGACGCCGTTCGCCTCCGACTGGATCGCCAAAAACGTCAACGGTTATCTGTATACGGCGGCGATCCCTGCGGATCCCGAGTTCAGGATCGAGGCGATGGAGTACGGCAACGTGTACTACCCACGGGTCCCGAGCACCGACCCGGAATACGCCGCCAAGATCGGCAACTACCTGAACGCCGTTCTCCCCACATACGGGTTGAACTTCTCCAACTGGTGGCGGGAACGTCTCGTTCCCGAGATGGAGCGCAACCTCGAGTATCTGGAGTCGAAGATCGACATCTGGGAGGAGATCCCGCTCATGGAGTGGGCCACGATCCTCGAGGATGCGATCGACATCCACGATCGCCATTGGAAGATCCACTGGATGCTCAACTTCGCCCAACTGTCGGCGACGCTCAATCTCGCGGCCGTCACCGAAGAGGTGCGCGGCGACGTCGATGAGGCGCTGCTCGGGCGACTGCAGAACTCGGCGGCGGACCGGAACTGGGATTCACTCGAACTGCTGTGGACGATGAAGGAAGAGGCCAAGAACAGCGATGTCCTCTCGGCCGCCTTCGACAACGACAACGGTGCCGAGATTCTCGAGGCGCTGGGGAGCACCCCGGAGGGCCAGACGTTCCTCGATGAGCGAGTGACGGCATGGCAGCGTGAATTCGGCTGGCATGCAGTGTGGAGCCACGAGTTCATTTTCCCAAGCCGGTTCGAAGAGGCGGGTCCCGTGCTCGACGTACTCAAGGGGTACATCGAGGCGGACTACCACTACCCGTCGGCGGTGAAGGAACTGGCCGACGACATCGCCGCCGCCGCGGCGGAGCTGCTCGACGGCCTCGAGGGCGAAGACCTGGAGAAGCTGAAGGCAGCCAGCGACATCAACCTGAAGATGGCGCCGCTGACCCCCGACCATCACTTCTACATCGATCAGGGCACCAACGCCCACCTGCGTGTGGTGCTGATCTGCATCGGTCGCAAGCTGGTCCAGGAGGGTGTGCTCGACGAGGAGGACGATGTCATCTTCCTGAACTACAACGAGCTGCGCTATCAGCTCGGCGATCTGGAGAACTTCGATGCGCGGAGCATCGTCAAGAAGCGGCGCGCCGAGCGCGTTGAGCAGGAGGCGATCCGGCCACGCGATTGGATCGGGACCGCAACCGAATCCCAGCTCGAGTTCCCGTATCTGGGTCTGTGGGGTTTCCCGGAGAAGCTCTACATCGAACAGGAAGACGGCGCCGTCGTGACCGGCATCGCAGCATCGCCGGGCGTGATCGAGGGCACGGCCAAAGTCGTGCTTTCGACCGAAGAATTCGACCAGGTGAGCCCTGGCGACATCCTCGTCTGTCAGATGACCAACCCGGCTTGGACACCGCTGTTCAGCGTGATCAGCGGGATTGTCACCGATGCCGGCGGCACGGTGTCGCACCCCGCAGTCATGGCCCGCGAGTTCGGCATCCCTGCGGTTATCGGTTGCTCGGTGGCGACGGTTCAGATCAAGACCGGCGACAAGCTGCGTGTCAACGGCTCGGCGGGAACCGTTGAGATT